>NZ_JBEOVG010000051.1:0-65039 GCF_040295345.1 Actinosynnema sp. NPDC002837 | reverse complement strand
GCCGCTCCCACCGGGGAGCGGCACGGGGCCCGTGCCCGGCCGACTAGCGGCTGGCGACCGCCTGCTCGGCGGCGGCCAGCCACTCGCGCCACTGCTTGGCCTGCGCCTCGGCCTGCTCGGCACGGCGCTTGTCGCCTGCCGTGCGGGCCTTGGCGGCCTGCGCCTCGAACTGCTCCACGCGCTCGCGGAACTGCGCGACGCGGGCCTCGGCCTCCGGGTCGGACTTGCGCCACTGCGCGTCGACCGCACCGCGGACCCGCTCCTCGATCGTGCGGAGCTTGCCCTCCAGCTCGCGGACCCGCTCGCGCGGCACCTTGCCGATCGCGTCCCACCGCTCCTGGATCTTGTACAGCTGCTGCCGCGCTGCCTCCAGGTCGAGCGACGGGTCGATCCGCTCGGCCTCGGCGAGCAGCTCCTCCTTCAGCTTCGCGTTGGCCGCGAACTCGGCGTCACGCTCGCTGAACGCCTCGGAGCGCCGGGCGAAGAACGCGTCCTGCGCGGCCCGGAACCGCTGCCACAACGCGTCGTCGGCCTCCTTGGGCGCACGCCCGGCGGCCTTCCACTCGACCATCAGGTCCTTGTAGCGACCGGCCGTGGGGCCCCAGTCGTCGGACTCGACGAGCTTCTCGGCCTCCTCGACCAGCTCCTGCTTGCGGTTCTTGGCCACGCCGCGCTGCCGGTCGAGGTCGGCGAAGTGCGACCCGCGCCGGCGGTTGAACGCGTCACGCGCCTTGGAGAAGCGCCGCCACAGCTGCTCGTCGGTCTTGCGGTCGACGCCCCGGATCGTCTTCCACTCGTCCAGGATCTGCCGCAGCCGGTCGCCCGCCGCCTTCCACTGCGTGGACTCGTTGGCCAGCGCCTCGGCCTCCTCGACCAGCTCCTGCTTGCGCGCGCCCGCCGCGGCCCGTGCCTCGTCCTTGGCCGCCTTCGCGGCCTCCAGGCCCTTCTCGGCCAGGACCAGCACGTGCTCGACCCGTGCGGCCAGGGCGGCGAGGTCACCGACCACCGCCGCGTCGGCCAGGCTCTCCTGGACGTGCTTCGCGCTGGTCAGCGCGTGCTTGGGGTCGCCCGCGCCGGAGGACAGCCGCGTCACCAGCAGCTCGACCTCGGTGCGGATGTCGTCGAACCGGCGCGCGAAGTGCGCCAGGCCCTCGGCGGGCTCGCCCGCCTGCCAGGAACCGACGACCCGCTCGCCGTCGGCCGTCTTGACGTAGACGGTGCCGTCCGCGTCCACGCGCCCCCAGCGGTCAGGGTGGTCCGACGCCACGGGGACCGGCGGTGCCGCCGCGACCGGCGTCGCTTCCACCCTGGTCTCCTCGACCACCGCCCCCGCACCACTGTCGCCAGTGGTTCCCGGTGTCGTCTCGTGCTCCGTCATCGCCGGCTTCCTCCTCGCCTGCCCACTTCGTGGTGCCCGTGCCGACCACGGGCGCCCCGCCTACGACGGGGCCCAGCACCCGAGTACCGCGACGCCCCTCAAGAGTGCCCGGTACCTCGCGCGCATTCAAACAGGTCAAGGCTCGCATCGGTACCGGTGGTGGCCGATGAGTAGCGTGGACTGCCATGATCTCGCGCCTCGTGGTCGTGCCGCACCCCCCGCTGCTGGTGCCCGAACTGGTCTCCGACGCCGCGCGGGACACCGAACCGGTGCGCTCGGCGTGCCTGGCCGCCGCACGGGACCTGGCCGCGCACGCGCCCGACTGGGTGGCCGTCGGCGTCGACCCGTCCGGGCCGCGGGTGGTCGAGGGCGTGACGGGGACGTTCCGCGGCTTCGGGGTGGACGTGCCGGTGTCGCTGTCCGACGACGCGTCCTCTGTGGATGAGGAGCTGCCCCTGCCCGCGCTGGTCGCGGCCTGGCTGCGGGAACGCGTCGGCGCCCGGTCCGTGCGCGTGCACCTCGTGCCGCCGGACCTGGCCACCGCCGAGTGCGTCGCCGTGGGCGAGCGGCTGGCGGGCTCGCGCGCGCTGCTGGTGCTCGGCGACGGGTCGCACCGGCACGGCGAGCTGGCCGTCGGGCGGCCGGACGAGCGGGCCGAGCCGTTCGACGAGGAGGTGCGCAAGGCGCTGGCCACGGCGGACACCGCGGCGTTGCGCGCGCTCGACCCGGCGCTGGCGGCCGAGTTGGGCGCGTTCGGCCGGGCCGCGTGGCAGGTGGCCGCGGGCGTGCCGGGCGCCTGGCGGTGCGCCCGGTCGGAGTTCCTGGCGCCCTTCGGCGTCGGCTACCACGTGGCGGTCTGGGAGGCTTGAGCACGTGAACACCCCCATCGCCGTCGTCGGGCCCACCGCCACCGGTAAGTCGGACCTGGCCGTGCGGCTGGCCGTCGAGCTGGGCGGCGAGGTGGTCAACGCCGACGCGATGCAGCTCTACCGGGGCATGGACATCGGCACGGCCAAGATCACCGACGCCGAGCGGCAGGGCGTGCCGCACCACCTGCTCGACGTGCTCGACGTGACCGAGACCGCCTCCGTCGCCGCCTACCAGCGCGAGGCGCGGGCCGTGGTGGAACGGCTGCTCACCGACGGCCGCACGCCGGTGCTGGTCGGCGGCTCGGGCCTGTACGTGCAGGCGGTGCTGGACGACCTGGTGTTCCCCGGCACGGACGAGAAGATCCGCACCCAGCTGGAGCAGGAGCTGGCCGTGTTCGGGTCGGAGACGCTGCACGGCCGGCTGGCGCAGCTGGACCCGGCCGCCGCGCTGGCCATCCTGCCGAGCAACGGCCGCCGGGTGGTGCGCGCGCTGGAGGTCATCGAGCTGACCGGGCAGCCGTTCTCCGCCACCCTGCCCAAGCCCGGACCGGCCCGCTACGGCACGGTGGTCGTGGGGCTGGACCGCGAGGTGTCCGAACTGGACCAGCGGGTCGACGCGCGGGTGGCGCGGATGTTCGAGTCGGGCCTGGTGGACGAGGTGCGCGCGCTGGAGGCCCGCGGTCTGCGCGAGGGCCGCACGGCGTCGCGCGCGCTGGGCTACCAGCAGGTGCTGGCCGCGTTCGACGGCGAGTGCTCGGTCGAGGAGGCCGCAGCCGCCACCGCGCAGGCCACCCGGCGGTTCGTCCGCAAGCAGCGGTCCTGGTTCCGCCGCGACCGGCGGGTGACGTGGTTCGACGCGGGCGGGCCGGGGCTGGCCGAGGACGTGCTCAAGCTGGTCGCACCGTAGCCTGGTGGGCGTGGGAGTCGAGTTTCTGAAGGGCCACGGCACCGAGAACGACTTCGTGGTGCTGCCCGATCCGGACGGCGTGCTGGACCTGACCGAGTCACGCGTGCGCGCGCTGTGCGACCGGCGGCGGGGCCTGGGCGCGGACGGCGTGCTGCGGGTCGTGCGGCCCGACTTCGGCCCGTGGTTCATGGACTACCGCAACGCCGACGGCTCGATCGCCGAGATGTGCGGCAACGGGGTGCGCGTGTTCTCGCGGTACCTGGTCGAGGCCGAGCTGGTGCCCGCGGGCGAGTTCACCATCGGCACTCGGGCCGGCGAGCGGCACGTCGTCGTGCACGACGACGGTTCGGTGACCGTGGACATGGGCCGCGTGCTGGTCACCGGCACGGGCACGGCCACTGTCGGCGGCAGCGCGTTCGGCGGTGTCGCGGTGGACGTCGGCAACCCGCACCTGGCGTGCGTGACCGAGGTGCCGGTGGCGGAGCTCGACCTGGAGGTGCCGCCCGGCCACGACCCGGTGCAGTTCCCGCACGGGGTGAACGTCGAGTTCGTCAACGTGCTCGACGAGGGCGTCCTCCGGATGCGCGTGCACGAGCGCGGCGTCGGCGAGACCCGCTCGTGCGGCACGGGCACGGTGGCCTCGGTGGCGTCCTGGCTGTACGGCGCCGGTCGGCGCACCGGCAAGGCCACTGTGGACATCCCGGGTGGACAGGTGTCCGTGGTGATCGAGGAGGAGTCCTCCACGCTCACCGGCCCGGCCGTGCTGCTGGCGCGCGGCGAGCTGGACCAGGCCTGGTGGGACGCGCTCTAGCCGGTCAGACCGACCGCAGCACGAGGGCCACGCCGTGGTCCAGCCGCTCGGCGAACGCGGTCGGCGCCAGGTCGGCCGCGACCGCCCGCAACGCCGGGTAGTCGCCCAGCGCGCCGGCCAACGTGCCGTCACCCGGCGCGGCCTGCTCCTCCTGGACCAGGCCGACGGTGAGGTGGACGAGCGTCCACAGCGTCCAGCCCGCCCTGGGGTCGCCGCCCGCGACCAGCGCCGCCGCCAGCGCTTCGGCGAACCGCAGCGTGCCGGGCTCGGCCGCGTAGACGCCCACGACGACGTTCGCGCCGTCCCGGTGCGCCAGCATCGCCCGCCGCAGCCTCCTGGCCAGCTCGGCGGCGCGTGACCGCCAGTCCTCGGGCAGCCCGGCCAGGTCGACCTCGCCGACGATCGCGTCGGCCATCAGCTCCCGCAGCCGGGCCTTGCTCTTGACGTGCCAGAGCACGGTGTTCATCCGCACGCCCAGCCGGGTGGCGATGGCGCGGGTGGACACCGCGTCTAGCCCTTCCTCGTCGAGCAGGTCGAGGGCGGCGCGCACGACGGCGTCGCGGTCCAGCCTGGCCGGACTCGGCCGACCCCCTTGCGTCTTGGTCACTGACCTATTTTACTGGACCCGGCGAAATTGGTCAGTGACCAAGGGAGGGTCCGTGGAGGGTCGGGTTGTCGTGGTCGGCGCGGGGCCGACGGGGTTGTGGCTGGCGTGCGAGCTCAGGCTGGCGGGTGTCGAGGTGGTCGTGCTGGAGGCGCGGACCGGGCGCGACCCGAACTCCAAGGCGTTGACGGTGCACCCGCGCACGCTGGAGGTGTTCGCCTGCCGCGGCGTGGCCGAGCGGTTCGTGCGGGCGGGCGTGCCGATCCCGAGCGGCCACTTCGGCGCGCTGGACGAGCGGCTGGACTTCCGCGGGCTGGACACGCCGTTCCCGTACACGCTGTTCCTGCCGCAGGCCCGCACGGAGGAGCTGCTGGAGGAGCACGCGCTCGCGGTCGGCGCGCGGGTGCTGCGCGGGCACCGGGTGACCGACGTGGCGCAGGACGCGGACGGCGTGACGGTGACGGCGACCGGTCTCGTCGAGCCGCTGCGGGCGGCGTACGTGGTCGGGTGCGACGGCACGCGCAGCACCGTGCGCGAGGCGGCCGGCATCGGGTTCCCCGGCACGGACAGCACGACCTGGGGGTGGCTGGCCGACGTGGTGCTGGACGAGCCGCTCACCGCGCCGTTGACCGCGAGCGGGCCGGACGGGCTGCTGATGGCCGTGCCGCTGCCCGGCGGCGCCTGCCGGCTCGTCGGCGTCGACCCGGCGAACCGACCCGGGACCCCGACGCTCGCGGAGGTGGTGAGCGCGGTCATCCGCATCACCGGCTCCGACCTCGGCGTGCGGGAGGCGCGGTGGCTGTCGCGGTTCGGCAACGCCACCCGGCAGGCCACCGCCTACCGCCGCGGCCGCGTGCTGCTCGCGGGCGACGCGGCCCACCAGCACTTCCCCACCGGCGGCGTCGGGCTGAACGTCGGCGTCCAGGACGCGGCCAACCTGGGCTGGAAGCTCGCCGAGACCGTCCACGGCACCGCGCCCGACGGGCTGCTGGACACCTACCACGCCGAGCGCCACCCCGTCGGCGTCGAACTGCTGCGCAGCACACGGGCGCAGACCGCCCTGATGACCGCGCACACGGTCGAGGGACAGGCGCTGCGGGAGGTGATCAGCGCCCGGATCGCCGACGTGCCCGAGTTCGGGCGCGCGTTGGCCGAGTCGCTGTCCGCGCTGGCCGTGGCCTACCCGGCGGGCCCCGACGAGCACCCGTTGACCGGTACCCGCGCGCCGAACCTGGAGTTCGCCGACGGCGACCTGTTCACCCTGCTGCACCCCGGCCGGCCGGTGCTTCTCGACTTCACCGGCGGCGACCTCGCCGGGCGCCCGGTGGCGCTGACCGGCGACCGACCCGCGTGGGCGGCGGTGCGGACCGCCCTGATCCGGCCGGACGGCCACGTGGCGTGGGCCGCCTAGAGGTCGAACACCTCGAGCTTGCCCAGCCGCGCCTCGGAGACCACCTCGGGCTGCGAGCTGGGCGCGGTGCAGCAGACCAGCTTGTCCTCGACGATCGCCACGGCGAAGCAGAGCTGGCTGGTCTCCAGCTTCCGGGTGATCTCGCCGCCCTCCTCGACCCGGAACACGAACGGCTGGATCGCGGGCGCGACCCACACGCCGCCGTCGGCGTCCACCGCGATGCCGTCCGGCGCGATGTAGTGCTCGCGCAGCGACGCGAAGACGTGCCGGTCGGACAGCGAGCCGTCGTCGGCCACGGTGAACGCGGTCAGGCCGAACGCCAGCGTCTCGGCGACGACGAGCCTGCCGTCGGGCAGCAACCCGGTGCCGTTGGGGAACTTCAGGTCCTCGACGGCCACGCTGACCTTGCCGTCGGGCTCGACGAGCGCCAGCGGCGTGCCGGGCGCGACCCAGTCCGGCTCGAGCAGCGGCGCGTCACCGCCCCACGCGAGGACGGCGTGCAGGTCGAAGCCGAAGTTGCCGACGTACGCGCGACCCTTCGCGTCGACCAGCATGTCGTTGGCGTGGAAGGTGGCGATCCCGCCCAGGTCCGCGTGCTCCACCAGGCCGTCGGGATCCAGCCGCAGCACCTTGCGGTCCCGCATCGACACCACGAGCAGCCGCCCGTCCGGCAGCCAGCCGAGCCCCGACGGCTGCTCCGGCACCTCGCAGACGACCTCCTCCTCGCCCGAGGCCAGGTCGAGGGCGCGGACCTGGTGGTCGTAGAAGTCCGAGTAGAAGAGCCGGCCGTCCGGCCCTTGCCGCGGACCTTCGCCGAACCTGAGACCTTCGCGCAGCACGGTGGTGTCAGCCATGCCGTTCGACGCTAGTGATCACCGGGAGGTCGCGCATCGACCGCAGCGGTGACAGGAGCACCCAAAGGACGGACAGGATCATCCCGGCCGACGCGGCCCACAGCGTGCTCCGCGTGCCGACCCACTCGGCCAGCGCGCCGCCCGCCAGCGCACCCACCGGCATCACGCCCCAGCTCAGGAACCGCACGCTGGCGTTCATCCGGCCGAGCAGCCGGTCCGGGCACAACGCCTGCCGCAGGCTGACCTGCGAGACGTTGTAGACGATCACGCCGGCGGACGTGACCAGGGTGCCGACCGCGAACAACGCCAGCCGCCACCCCGGCTCCGCCAGCGGGACCAGCAACCACGCGGGCTGCGTGACCACCATCGACAACCACACCAGCCGCACCCGCCCCAACCGCGTCAACCGCCCCGTGACCAGGCCCGCGAGCGCTCCGCCCGCGCTGCCCACCCCCAGCAGCACCGCGGCGGCCGAGGCGGACAGCCCGAGGTCGCGCACCAGGAAGAGCACGTTGACCGCGCCCCACATGCCGTTGGTCAGGTTGAACCACGTCGTGCACAGCGCGATCGGCCTCAGCAACGGGTGCCCGAACACGAACCGCAGCCCTTCGGCCATGTCCGCTCGAAGGGCGCGCTTGCGCCGCTGCACCGACGGCTCGGCCGTGCGGATGCCGCCCAGCAGCGCCGCCGAGGTCAGGAACGAGCACGTGATGGCGAGCACGGCGTTCGCGCTGCCCAGCAGCACCAGCAGCCCGCTCAGCGGCCGGCCGGACAGGCGGGCGACCTGCTGCGTCGACACCAGCCTGCCGTTCGCGACCGCCAACTCGTCGCGCGGCACCAACGTCGGCAGGTACGCCTGGGACGCCACCTCGAAGAACACCGTCAGCACGCCCGCGGCCAGCGCCGCGAGCAGCAGGTGGGTGAACGTGAGGCGGTCCAGCCACGCCGCCACCGGCACCGTCGCGAGCACCAGCGCGCGCCCGGCCGTGCTCCAGGCCAGCACGGGCCGTTTGCGCACCCGGTCCACGTAGACGCCCACGGGCAGCCCGATGAGCAGGAACGCGGCCGTGCCGGCGGCGGTCAGCGCACCGATCAGGAACCCCGAGGCGTCCAGGACCTCGATCGCCACGACCGGCAGCAGGAACGTGTACATGGCCGTGCCGAACTGGTTGACCGCGTCGCTGCCCCAGAACAGCCGGAAATCACGCGGTAACGGCATCACGGCTCCGCAGCGGCGACAGCACCACCCACAGCACCGACAGGGCCTGGCACCCCATGCCCACCGCCAACGTCGCCGTCACCCCGATGCCGCCGCCGAGCGCGCCGCCCACCAGGCCGCCCAAGGGCATCGAGCCCCACACCACGAACCGGATGCTGGCGTTCATCCGGCCCAGCAGGTGGTCGGGGCAGATGGACTGCCGGTAGCTGACCTGGGCGATGTTGTAGACCGTCGCCCCGTAGGCCACCGCCGCCTCGCCGAAAACCACGAACACGATGCGCCAGTCCGCCGCGCCGAGCGGGACGAGTGCCCCGAACGGCCACGTGACCAGGCCGGACAGCCAGATGACCTTGGTCTGGCCGAAGCGGGCGTGCCACCGGTTCACGGTCAGCGCGCCCAGCACGCCGCCGATGCCCGCCGCGCTGAGCGCCAGGCCGACCACGCCCTCGGACAGGCCCAGCTCGCGCACCAGGAACAGCACCAGCACCGCCGCCGCCATGCCGCCGAAGAAGTTGGCGGTGCCCGTGCAGCCCACGATCGCGCGCAGCGACCGGTGCCCGAAGACGAACCGCAGCCCTTCGGCGACCTCGTGGACCAGGCCGGGCCGGTCCGCCCGCCGGGGCGGCGGTTCCACCGTGCGGATGCGCAGCAGGAACGACGCCGAGACCAGGTAGCCGACCGCGGTGGCCAGCACGCCGACGGCCGCGCCGACCGCCTGCGCCACCCCGCCGGCGGCAGCCGGGCCCGACACCTCCGCCACGGCCCGGCTGGCCTCCAGCTTCGAGTTGCCCTCCACCAGCTGCCCCCGGCCGACCAGCGCGGGCAGGTAGGACTGGTAGGCGATGTCGAACATGACCGTGGCCGCACCGACCAGCAGGGCGACCACGACGAGGTGGGCCAGCGTGAGCGCGCCGAGCCACCACGCCACCGGCACCGAGAGCAGCAACAACGCGCGGGTGAAGTCGGCCACGAGCATCACCGGCCGGCGGCTCAACCGGTCCACCCAGACCCCGGCGGGCAGCCCGATCAGCAGGAACGCGGCCGTGCCCGCCGCCGAGAGCACGCCCATCTCGAACGGCGTGGCGGCCAGCGCGCCCACCGCGAGCAGCGGCAACACCGTGCGGCCGATCGTGGAGCCGAACTGGCTGACGGTGTCGCCTGCCCACAGCAGGCGGAAGTCGCGATGAGACCAGAGGGACACGGCGGAAGTGTCGCGGGAGTGATTGGAAACTGTCAATCACTTGCGCGGCCGCGGTCTAGGCTGTGCGGGTGCAACGACGTCCGGCGACCGACGCCGAGGCCGCCGCCCTGGCCTCGGCCGTGCGGCTGCGCATCATCCGCCTCACCTACGACCGCGCGATGACCAACAAGGAGATCGCCGAACGGCTCGGCAAGGACCCCGCCACCACCCTCCACCACGTGCGCAAACTCGTCGCCGCGGGCTTCCTGGAAGCGCAGGAGGAGCGGACGGGCAACCGGGGCGCGCGGGAGATCCCGTACCGGTCGACGGGGCTGTCCTGGCAGCTCCACAAGGGCAGCAGCCCTTACCCCGAGGAGACCAGCGAGGCGGTGTTCCAGGCGTTCCTGAGCGAGGTCGCCGAGGTGGGCCCGGCCGCGATGAACCAGTTCCGGCTGGTCGCCCGGGTCGACCGCGCGGAACTAAAACGGCGCCTCCAGACGTTGTTGGATGAGCTGGCAGCCGAGCCGGCCCACCCCGACGGGGAACGCGTGGCGATCTACCTGGCGCTCTACCCAGGCGATTAACCACTCGTCCCGGCAGGGGTGCCGTGGGACGATGAAGGGCAAATGACGGAAAACACGTACAGCAGCAACGACTGGCTCGACCACGAGGACGAGCTGTCCACCGGCGACATGGCGCTCGAGGAGCGTGCCGCGCTACGCCGCGTAGCCGGGTTGTCCACCGAGCTCGAGGACGTCACCGAGGTCGAGTACCGCCAGCTCCGGCTGGAGCGGGTCGTGCTGGTCGGCGTGTGGACCGAGGGCACGGCGGCCGATTCGGACGCGTCCCTGGCGGAACTGGCCCTGCTCGCCGAGACCGCGGGCTCCGAGGTGCTGGAAGGCCTCGTGCAGCGGCGCGACCGGCCCGACCCGGCCACCTACATCGGTTCCGGCAAGGTCCACGAGCTGCGCGACATCGTGATCGCCACCGGCGCGGACACGGTGATCTGCGACGGCGAGCTCTCACCCGGCCAGCTCCGGCAGCTGGAGGAGAAGCTCAAGGTCAAGGTCGTCGACCGCACGGCGCTGATCCTCGACATCTTCGCCCAGCACGCGTCCACGCGCGAGGGCAAGGCCCAGGTCGAGATGGCCCAGCTCCAGTACCTGCTGCCGCGCCTGCGCGGTTGGGGCGAGTCGCTGTCCCGGCAGGCCGGTGGTCGTGCCGGCGGCGGCAACGGCGGCGTGGGCCTGCGCGGTCCCGGTGAGACCAAGCTCGAGACCGACCGCAGGCGCATCCGCGCGCGCATCTCCAAGCTGCGCCGCGAGATCGCCGCGATGAGCGTCATCCGGGAGACCAAGCGGCACCGCCGCGTGGCCAACTCGGTGCCGAACGTCGCCATCGCGGGGTACACGAACGCGGGCAAGTCCAGCCTGCTCAACGCGCTGACCGGCGCGGGGGTGCTGGTGCAGGACGCCCTGTTCGCGACCCTCGACCCGACCACGCGGCGCACCGAGACGCCCGAGGGCCTGCCCTACACGTTGACCGACACGGTCGGCTTCGTGCGGCACCTGCCGCACCAGCTGGTCGAGGCGTTCCGGTCGACGTTGGAGGAGGTCGCCGACGCGGACCTGCTGGTCCACGTGGTCGACGGCTCCGACGCGATGCCGGAGATGCAGGTCAAGGCCGTGCGCGAGGTGATCACCGAGATCTCGTCGCGGCGGGACGACCCGATGCCGACCGAGCTGCTCGTGGTGAACAAGGTCGACGCGGTGGGCGAGCTGGGCATGGCCCGGCTGCGGCACCTGTTCCCCACGGCGGTGTTCGTGTCCGCGCACACCGGCGAGGGCATCGCCGAGCTGCGCGAGCGCATCGCGGCCATGACGCCGCGGCCGGAGGTCGTGGTCGAGGCGCTCGTGCCGTACGCGCGGGGCGAGCTGGTCGCACGCGTGCACCGCGAGGGTGAAGTGCTCAAGGAGCGGCACACCGAGGAGGGCACCGAGCTGTCCGCCCGGGTCCGACCGGACCTGGCCGGCGTGCTGGAGAAGTTCGCCGTGAACGGAAGCCGCGCCTGAGCCCTTGCGCGCGCTGCTGGTAGTCCTGGGAGTGGTGATGACGGCCGGTTCCGCTTCGGCGGAGCCAGCCGTCGCCGACGTGTGCGCGGTGACCGACCAGCGGCTGGAGGAGCTGTCCGGGCTGGCGTCCGACGGCGGGCAGTGGTTCGCGGTGAACGACAGCGACGACGGCCGGTTGCGGGTCCAGGTGCTCGACCGCACCTGCGTGATCACGCGCACCATCTCCGCGCCGACGAACCCGTTCGACGTCGAAGATCTCGCTTTGGCTCCTGACGGAACCCTGTGGGCGGCGGATACCGGCGACAACGGCAAGTCGCGCGAAACCGTGGCATTGCACGCCGTTTCACCGGACGGCAGCGCACGTTTGTACCGACTTACGTATCCTGACGGAAAGCACGACGCCGAGGCATTGTTGCTCGACGGTTCCGGCATTCCGCACATCATCACGAAGGAAACGATCGGGTCGGCGTTGGTGTACCGGCCGGCGTCCGGGCTGAGCGAGGGCGCGCCGACGCCGCTGGAGCAGGTGGCGCGGGTGTCGATCGGCACCACGGACACCGCGGGCGGGCCGTTGCAGAACTCCGTGGTGACGCGCCTGGTCACGGGCGGCGCGATGTCCCGGGACGGCCGGGTGGCGGCGTTGCGGACCTACACCGACGCGTACCTGTTCCCGGTGCCGGACGGCGACCTGGCCAAGGCGCTGGAGTCGGACCCCGTGCGGGTGCCGCTGGCCGGTGAGCCGCAGGGCGAGGCCCTCGCGTTCGACCCGGACGGCACGCTGCTGTCGGCGTCGGAGTTCGGCAACGCGGGCGCTTCGTCAACCGTGCGCGCGGTGGCGGGTGCGGCGGCGTTGGCCGTGCCGCCCGCGCCGACGACCACGACGGAAGCCACGCCGTCGACGGGCGAGGGGACCACCACTCCCCCGGCCACCGGACCGCGGTCGCCGTGGCCGGTGGTGGGCGGCGGCGCGGTGGCGTTGGTGCTGGTGGGCGCGCTGGTGCGCCGCTCACGCCGACGCCGGGCGTGAGCGGCGCGCCAGTGCCCGCCTAGAGCCTGCGCAGGACGGCGACGACCTTGCCCAGGATCGACGCGTCGTCACCGGGGATGGGCTGGTAGGCCGCGTTGTGCGGCATCAGCCACACGTGCCCGTCCTCCTTGCGCTTGAACGTCTTCACGGTGGCCTCGCCGTCGATCATCGCGGCCACCACCTCGCCGTTGTCCGCCGTCGGCTGCTGGCGGACGACCACCCAGTCGCCGTCGGTGATGGCGGCGTCCACCATCGAGTCGCCGACGACCTTCAGCAGGAACACGTCACCCTCGCCGACGATCTCGCGCGGCAGCGGGAACACGTCCTCGATGGCCTCTTCCGCCAGGATCGGCCCACCGGCCGCGATGCGGCCCAGCATGGGCACGTACGCGGGCGTCGGCTTGGACGCCGGGTCGAGGCCGGTCACGATCTCGGCGGGCAGCACGCCCACCGCGCGCGGCCGGTTCGGGTCGCGACGCAGGTACCCCTTCCGCTCCAGCGCGCGCAGCTGGTGGGCGACCGAGGAGGTGGAGGTCAGGCCGACCGCCTCCCCGATCTCACGCACGCTGGGCGGGTAGCCGAACCGGTCGAGCCAGTCGCGGATCACGTCGAGCACCTTGCGCTGGCGCAGGGTGAGCCCGGCGTTGCCCGCGATGTCCGCCGGTTCGGGCGCGGAGGGCACATCGGCGGTGCGCAGGTCTTCGCTGGTCTTGCGTGCCACGGTGCTTCCTCCTCACCGGTCCCGATTGCCCAGGCCGGCTTCTCCGACGATCTTCACTTGTGGACGGTAGTCGCGTTCCGTGTCCAGATCAAACACCTGTTCGAAGTAAACCTCGGCGTGTCCTAGCGATTTCGCCCGGCGAAGTGGTACACATTCGCACGGACGTTCGATCGAACACAGGTTCGATCATGATCGGATGACCTGCGTTGGAGGACATCATGGCGGTGGTCATTGGCACCCGTAACAGCTTCGAACTGGTCGACGGCGCCGGTGCCGAGGATGTCGCACTCGGCGCGGGACTGCGACCCGGACCACGGGTCCTCCGCCGGTTCGACGTACACGATAAGGACAACCGCCGCCCGTCGACCCGCCCCCGCCCGCTCGCCGTGCGCCGCACCGCGCCCGAGCCGGTCGCCTGCGAGGTCCGGCCGCAGCGCCACCCCGCCGTCCAGTTCATCGCGTACTCGGCGGTCGCGGCCGTCTTCGCCGGCCTGCTGAGCCTGCTCTTCCTGTACACCTCCGGCGCCACCACCGTCCCCGAACGGACCAACGTCGTGCACGTCCAGGTGGGCGAGTCGCTGTGGGACGTGGCCGAACGCAGCGCACCCGCCAGCGACCCGGACGCCGTGGTCTCCCGCATCCGCGAGCTGAACTCCCTCCCCGGCACCGACGTGGTCCCCGGCCAGTCCCTGGTCGTCCCCCACGGCACCCCCTGACCCCTCCCCCTCGCGCGCGTCGAACCTTCAGGACCCCCGAGTTTCAACATCCGGAACGGTGAACTCGGGGGTCCTGAGCGTTCGACGCGGTGGGCGCGAGCGTTCGACCCGCGCGTTTGCGTTCGCGAATCGGCGGTGACCTGCGACGGGTCCGAGGGCGGTCCGTGACCGGTGCGTCGCCCAGCGCGCGTTCCTCCCATCGAGTGGTCCGGGACACGCGTGTTGAGTTGCGGAGCAGTAGGGTCCGGGCATAGGTTGACCCCTACATCTAGTGGTTACACCAACGTAGTTAGTCCACAGGTTGGGGTATTCCCCGCCATGAGGGCTAACGCGATGGATGCTGCGCGGAGGAGGGGAGACCAGCCGTGCGATGCCCGTTCTGCCGCAACGCCGACTCTCGTGTGGTCGACTCGCGGGAGGTCGACGAGGGCCAGGTGATCCGCCGCCGGCGCTCCTGCTCCAGCTGCGGTCGCCGGTTCACCACCGTGGAGGAAGCCGTGCTCGCGGTGGTCAAGCGCTCCGGCGTCACCGAGCCGTTCAGCCGCGACAAGGTCGTCAACGGCGTGCGCCGTGCGTGCCAGGGCCGCCCGGTCGACGAGGACGCCCTGCAACAGCTCGCGCACCGCGTCGAGGAGTCCATCCGCTCGGGCGGCAACGCCGAGATCCCGAGCCACGAGGTGGGCCTGGCCATCCTCGGCCCCCTGCGCGACCTGGACGAGGTGGCCTACCTGCGGTTCGCCTCCGTCTACCGCTCCTTCTCGTCCGTCGAGGACTTCGAGAAGGAGATCGCCGATCTTCGCACCGCCCAGCTCACGGACGACTGAGCGGACGCGACGCAAGACAACTGCGCCTGACCGGCTCGGACGGGGGGAGCCCGGACGTGGGTCGCGCATCGGACGTCGAGAACTCGTGAAACGGAATGAGGAAGTCGGAATGACGGAGACCGTCGGTGGCTCCAGCAAGAAGACGGCCGCCCGCAACGGCGCGGGGGACAAGAACGCCAAGCTGAAGGTGGAGCGCGTCTACACCACCACGGGCACGCACCCCTATGACGAGGTCACCTGGGAGCACCGCGACGTCGTGATGACGAACTGGCGCGACGGCTCGGTGAACTTCGAGCAGCGGGGCGTCGAGTTCCCCGACTTCTGGTCGGTCAACGCCACCAACATCGTCACCAGCAAGTACTTCCGCGGCGCGGTGGGCACGCCGCAGCGCGAGCACAGCCTGCGCCAGCTCATCGACCGCGTGGTGAAGACCTACGTCGAGGCGGGCGTCAAGCACGGCTACTTCACCACCGCCGAGGACGCCGAGATCTACGAGCACGAGCTGACCTGGATGCTGCTGCACCAGGTGTTCAGCTTCAACTCGCCGGTCTGGTTCAACGTGGGCACGAGCTCGCCGCAGCAGGTCAGCGCCTGCTTCATCCTGTCGGTCGACGACACGATGGAGTCGATCCTGAACTGGTACCGCGAGGAGGGCCTGATCTTCAAGGGCGGCTCCGGCGCGGGCCTGAACCTCTCGCGCATCCGCTCGTCGAAGGAGCTGCTGTCCTCCGGCGGCACGGCGTCCGGCCCGGTGTCGTTCATGCGCGGCGCCGACGCGTCCGCGGGCACCATCAAGTCCGGCGGCGCGACCCGCCGTGCGGCGAAGATGGTCGTGCTGGACGTCGACCACCCGGACGTCGAGGAGTTCATCCAGACCAAGGCGCGGGAAGAGGACAAGGTCCGCGCGCTGCGCGACGCCGGGTTCGACATGGACCTGGGCGGCAAGGACATCGTGTCCGTGCAGTACCAGAACGCGAACAACTCGATCCGCGTGTCGGACGAGTTCATGCACGCCTACGAGAACGGCGGGCAGTTCGGCCTGCGCGCCCGCCAGACCGGCGAGATCATCGAGCACGTCGACGCGAAGGACCTGTTCCGCAAGCTGGCGCAGGCCGCGTGGGAGTGCGCCGACCCGGGCATCCAGTACGACGGCACGATCAACGACTGGCACACCACGCCGGAGTCGGGCCGGATCACGGCCTCGAACCCGTGCTCGGAGTACATGCACCTGGACAACTCCAGCTGCAACCTGGCGTCGTTGAACCTGATGAAGTTCCTCTCCGACGACGGCACGTTCAACGCGGAGCTGTTCGCCAAGTCCGTCGAGCTGATCATCACCGCGATGGACATCTCGATCTGCTTCGCGGACTTCCCGACGCCCGCGATCGGCGAGACGACCCGCGCGTTCCGCCAGCTGGGCATCGGCTACGCGAACCTGGGCGCGCTGCTCATGGCGACCGGTCACGCGTACGACTCCGAGGGTGGCCGCGCGCTGGCCGCCGCGATCACGTCCCTGATGCAGGCCGTGGCGTACAAGCGGTCCGCCGAGCTGGCGGGCATCGTCGGCCCGTACGAGGGCTACGCCCGCAACGCCGAGGGTCACCAGCGGGTCATCCGCAAGCACTCGGCCGCCAACGACATGCTGCGCACGTACCACGCGAACGACGGCGCGGTGCAGAAGGTCGCGACCAAGGCGTGGCAGGAGTGCCAGCGCATCGGCGCCCGCAACGGCTGGCGCAACGCGCAGGCCAGCGTGCTCGCGCCCACCGGCACCATCGGCCTGATGATGGACTGCGACACCACCGGCATCGAGCCGGACCTGGCGCTGGTGAAGTTCAAGAAGCTGGTCGGCGGCGGCTCGATGCAGATCGTCAACCAGACCGTGCCGCGGGCGCTGAAGGTGCTGGGCTACCAGCAGGAGCAGATCGAGGCGATCGTCGAGTACATCGGCGAGCACGGCCACGTGGTGGACGCGCCGGGCCTCAAGCCCGAGCACTACGAGGTGTTCGACTGCGCCATGGGCGACCGCTCGATCGCGCCGATGGGCCACGTGCGGATGATGGCCGCGGTGCAGCCGTTCATCTCGGGCGCGATCTCCAAGACGGTGAACATGCCGGAGACGGCGACCGTCGAGGAGGTCGAGGAGATCTACTACCAGGGCTGGAAGCTCGGCCTGAAGGCGCTGGCGATCTACCGCGACAACTGCAAGGTCGGCCAGCCGCTGTCGGCGGGCAAGTCGGCCAAGGCGTCCTCGGCGGTGGAGGCCAAGACCGAGACGGTCGTGGAGTACCGCCCGGTGCGCAAGCGGCTGCCGAAGAAGCGCCCGTCGCAGACGGTGTCGTTCACGGTGGGCGGCGCGGAGGGCTACCTGCACGCCGGGTCGTACCCGGACGACGGCCTCGGCGAGATCTTCGTCAAGCTGGGCAAGCAGGGCTCGACGCTGGCCGGCGTGATGGACGCGTTCTCCATGTCCATCTCGGTGGGCCTGCAGTACGGCATCCCGCTGGAGTTCTACGTCTCGAAGTTCCAGAACCTGCGCTTCGAGCCGGCGGGGATGACGGACGACCCGGACGTCCGCATCGCGACCAGCGTCCTGGACTACCTGTTCCGCCGCCTGGCGCTGGACTACCTGCCGTTCGAGAAGCGGGCGCAGCTCGGCATCTTCACCGCCGACGAGCGCACCGCGCAGGTCTCGTCCGACTACGGCAACGGCGACGTGGACCTGGAGGGCCTGCGCACGTCGGTCGACGCGGCTCCGGCCACCTCGACCACGCCTGCGCCGGAGGAGAAGAAGTCCAAGCCGCAGGACGTCAGGGTCGGCAGCTCCACGGAACTGCTCGAACTGCACCTGGGCAAGGCCGCCGACGCGCCGCTGTGCATGACGTGCGGCACGAAGATGCGCCCGGCCGGCTCGTGCTACCTGTGCGAGGGCTGCGGCTCCACCTCGGGCTGCAGCTGATCGTTCGACGTGCGGTGACGCGCTGATCACAACTCAACAGCGACATGAGGGCTGGGACCGCTGCGTCCCAGCCCTCATGTGCGATACGTACCGGCGCAAGAGGCGCCGGAACGACGAACGCCCGGCCTCTGAAGGGCCGGGCGTTCGGTGCAGCCAGACCGAGGTCGCGACTGCGGCGTGAGAACCACTATGCGACCACGGTCTGGCTGCGATCACAAATCGAGAATCAAGGATGTGACAGCCATGACTCGCGGCAACCGCGGTCAGACCGGCCCGAACGCGGCCTCGAAGGCAAGCAAGGTGCTGTCGAACCACAAGTCGACGGCTGCCGAGAAGTCGGCAGCGGCCAGCGCGCTTTCCCAGGCGCCGAGCAGCAAGGGGCAGACCGGCCCGAAGGCGGCGTCGAATGCCGGCAAGGTGCTTGGCGACCCGTCGTCGACCAAAGCGGAGAAGTCGGCTGCAGCCAGCACGTTGGCACAGACCCCCGCGAAGAAGTAGTTCGTGACGGAGGCGCCAGTCAACCACTGACGCCGCGCTGAGTGGCTGTGAGTCGAGTCAGATCTGCTCACAGCCACTTCAGCGAGCTGACTGACCGGCACGCGGCAGGCCTCGGACAGCACCGGTTTTCCACGCCGCCAACACGGTCCGCACCTGCGATGCGGCCGTGACGAAAGCCAGTGGCGCGTTGTCGGGATTGGCGTTCGGCGACGCGTTGGGTGCGCCCACCGAGTTCATGGACGTCGCCGAGATCGAGCACCGCTACGGCGTGGGCGGGACGGTATCGCGGACGCGTTGCGGGAGCACTTCGCGCGGTGGTGGGAGTCGCCGGACAACAACCGCGCGCCCGGCATGACGTGCTCGCAGGCGTGCGAGAGGTTGGCCGCCGGGTTGCCGTGGCGGGAAGCCACCGGCGCCTCCTCGAAGGGCTGCGGCGCGACCATGCGCGTCGTGCCGGTGGGACTCGTGCGCCGATCCGGGCGCACCCCCGGGTTTTGTATGGGCCGTTCCAAAACCTGCTAACGTCTCCCCCGTGCCCCGACCCAAGGAGTTCGACGAGGAGCAGGCGCTCGACGCCGCCATGCGCACGTTCTGGGCGAACGGCTACGAGGCCACGTCCACCGAAGACCTGTGCCGCGCCACCGGGTTGGGGCGCAGCAGCATCTACAACACCTTCAGCAGCAAGCACGAGCTCTTCAAGCGCGCCCTCGTCCGCTACACCGAGCTGATGACCGACAACCAGATCGCGCTGCTCGAAGACGAGACGCGGTCGCCCGGCAGACGCCTGCGCGACCTGTTCGACGCGATCATCGCGGGCGAGGTGGAGAACCGGCGGGACGATCGCGGGATCGGCTGCCTGACCGTCAACACGACCGTGGAGCTGGCCGGGCGCGACCCCGAGGCCGCCGAACTGGTCGAGCACGACCAGCGGCGCAGGCTCGACGCGCTCCGGGCGGTCATCGCGACCGGCCTGCGGGACGGTGAGTTCAGGTCCGGGCGCGACCCGGCGGAGTTGGCGCGGTTCGTCAACGCCGTCATCGCGGGCATCCGGGTCGCAGGCCAGGGCGGCGCGGACATCCCCACGTTGAACGCCATCGCGGACACCGCCCGGCAAGCCCTCTAGCAACCCTGGGAAGACCAAGGCGATCACGCGCGCCCGCATTTTGGACAGATCAATACAAATAGGAGCACCCCGACATGCCCCGTGTCGTCCACCTGCTCGCCCTCGGCATCTTCACCATGGTCACCAGCGAGTTCGTCGTCGCCGGCCTGATGCCGCAGATGGCCGCCGGCCTGCACGTCACCATCCCCGAGATCGGCTACCTGATCACCGCGTTCGCCGCCGCGATGGCCGTCGGCGGCCCGCTGCTCACCGTGCTGATGCTCCGGCTCCGGCCCAAGCCCGCGCTGATGGCGCTGTTCGCCGTCTTCCTCGCCGGCAACGTCCTCGCCGCCACGGCCACCGAGTACGGCGTGATGGTCACCGCCCGCGTCGTCACCGGCGCGGCGGCGCAGGCGTTCTTCGGCGTGGCGCTCTCGGTGACCTCCGCCCTGGTCGCGGAGAACCTGCGCGGGCGCGCGACCGCGACCGTCCTCAACGGACTGATGCTCGGCACGCTCCTCGGCCTGCCGCTGGCCACGTTCCTCGGCGCGCACCTCGGCTGGCGCGCGGCGTTCTGGGGCATCGCCGCGCTCACCGTCGTGGCCGCCGCCGGCACGCTCGCGGGCGTGCCGCGGCTGGACCGCGCCGGCGGCGACACGACCGTGCGCGCCGAACTGCGCGCCGTCGTCCGGCCGAGGCTGTGGCTCGTGCTGTCCACCAGCACGTGCGTCATCGGCGCGACGTTCGCCGCGTTCAGCTACGCCAACCCGATCCTGACCGAGGTCACCGGCTTCGCCACGAGCACGGTCCCGTTGCTGCTCATCGCCTACGGCGCGGCGACGCTCCTCGGCAACCACGTGGTCGGCCGGCTCGCCGACCGCCACGCGCTGCCCGCCCTGCTCGCCGGACTGGCGCTCAACGCCCTCTTCCTCACCACCTTCGCCCTCTTCGCCGACGAGAAGGCGCCCGCCGTGGTGAGCCTGCTCGGCATCGGCCTGGTCGGAGTCACGATGAACCCCGCGCTGGTGACCCGCGTCCAGCGCACGGGCAACACCGGCGCGCTGGTCAACACCGTGCACGGGTCGTTCATCACCTCCGGCATCATCATCGGGTCGTGGCTGGGCGGCCTGCTCATCGCCGACCACGGCCTGCGCGCGCCGTTGTGGCTGGGCGCGGTGCTCGCGGTGCTCGGCCTCGGCACCCTGATCCCCGACGTGCGGCGGTGGACCGCAGCCGCGCGGAGGCCGGACAAGGCCCTTGCGCCGGACGGACCCACTCCCGCCGAAGTCCGCAGTGCACGTGGGCGCGCGTCTTAAAGTCCCCCAAGCGGCTGTGGGGGCCGCACCGAGAAGTGGGGGAGATCGACACATGCGAAGATCCGCCTTGGCCGTCGCCGTGCTCGCACTGGCCGCGCTGCCCGTCACCACCACCGCCCACGCCGCCGCCGGACCGAACATTCGGTGGGCCCACAGCGCCACCGGAGACCTCGGCACGCTGGAGATCTCCGCGACCGCAGACGCCGGCATCGCCTCGCTGCGCGCCTACGTCGTGTCGTACGCGACGGGGCAGGACGTGGCCGTCGTCGACGAGTTCGTGCTGCACTCCGGCACCGCGGCCGACGGCGTCTGGCACACGCCCGCGCCGCTGCGACTGGACCAGCTCGGCGGCTACCGCGTCGACGTGGAGGCCACCGACGCGGCCGGCGTCAGCACCCCGCGCGCGCAAGAGGGCGCGCTGTCCTACTACGTCGACACGACGCTCACGTTCGTCTCGGACGACCCCACCGCCACCTACGCGCGCCGTTCGGTCGACGTGCACGGCGCGCTGACCGGCCGCTGGCCGGCCACCCGCGAGGTCAAGCCCATCGCGAACGCCGCCATCGCCCTGAGCAACGTGTACGGCGGCCACCGCGTCGAGGCGACCACCGCGGCCGACGGGTCCTACCGCGTCACCCTGCCGATGGACCAGGACGCGTTCTACGAGGACATCGGATTCGTGGAGGCCACGTTCCACAGCAGGGACGGCATGCTGCGCGCGGGCACCCACACGATCACCGTGACCCCGACGCCCTCGCCCTCCACCATCACGACCCGCGTCGAGCCGGGGCGGGTCGACCGCGGCGAGGAGACCGTGCTGTCCGGGCGGGTGACCTGGGAGGCGCCCGGCGGGCGGCAGCCGGCGGCGGGCCAACCGGTGCACGTGTGGTTCTGCTACTACTACCAGACCGTCTGCCACACGTTCCTGGGCACCGCGACCACCGACGCCGACGGCCGCTTCCGGCTGCCCACCACGCCGCCGGCCACCGGCAAGTTCGAGGTGTTCAGCCCGTTCGAGGACATCTTCATCTCCACCGGCGCCACGACCGCGGACGTCGTGGTCTACCAGCCGGTGGAGTTCGCCGCCTTCACCGCCGCCCGGGACGCGTCCGGCGCCGTCACCGCGAGCGGCCTGCTCCGGTTCGGCGCAAGCACGCCGTACCCGATACCGGTCGAGATCCAGTTCCGCGCCGCGGGC
This sequence comes from Actinosynnema sp. NPDC002837, assembly GCF_040295345.1. Taxonomy (NCBI): domain Bacteria; kingdom Bacillati; phylum Actinomycetota; class Actinomycetes; order Pseudonocardiales; family Pseudonocardiaceae; genus Actinosynnema; species Actinosynnema sp. NPDC002837. The sequence continues at coordinate 43,373 of NZ_JBEOVG010000051.1, read as the reverse complement.
ACCGACACGTGGACCACGGTCGCGACCGTGCCGAACGCCGAGTACCACAGCTCCGGCGGCTACGCCTTCTCGGCCACCGTGCCGGACCAGCCCGCCGGCCTGTGGCGCGCCCGCTACCCCGGCCTGACCGACCACTACCGGCCGCTGCTCAGCGAGCGGGTCCGCGTCGCCTGACGACCGGGACCCGCGTCGCGCCACCGTCGTGCGGCGCGACGCAGGTCCGGTGTCAGGCCTTGTTGCGGAACAGCTTGTTGCCCAGCCAGACGATCGGGTCGTAACGCCGGTCGGCCACGCGTTCCTTCATCGGGATCAACGCGTTGTCGGTGATCTTGATGTGCTCCGGGCACACCTCCGTGCAGCACTTCGTGATGTTGCACAGCCCCAGGCCGTGCGACGACTGCGCCTCCTGCACCCGGTCGGCCTCGTCGAGCGGGTGCATCTCCAGCTCGGCCACCCGCATCAGGAACCGCGGCCCGGCGAACGACTCCTTGTTCTCCTCGTGGTCGCGGATCACGTGGCACGTGTTGTTGCACAGGAAGCACTCGATGCACTTGCGGAACTCCTGCGAGCGCTCCACGTCGACCTGCTGCATCCGGTACTCCCCCGGCGCCACGCCCTTCGGCGGCTTGAACGCGGGGACCTCACGTGCCTTCTGGTAGTTGTACGAGACGTCCGTGACCAGGTCGCGGATCACCGGGAACGTGCGCATCGGCGTCACGGTCACCGTCTCGTCCTCCGCGAACACCGACATCCGCGTCATGCACAGCAGCCTTGGCTTGCCGTTGATCTCCGCCGAGCACGACCCGCACTTGCCCGCCTTGCAGTTCCACCGCACGGCCAGGTCGGGCGTCTGCGTCGCCTGCAACCGGTGGATCACGTCGAGGACGACCTCACCCTCGTTGACCTCGACGGTGAAGTCCTCCAGACCACCGCCCTCGTCCGAACCGCGCCACACCCGGAAGTGCCCCTGGTACCCCATGTCAGCCCTCCAGCTCGTCGGCGGTCAGGTACTTCTGCAGCTCGCTGTGCTCGAACAAGGCCAGCAGGTCCGCCCGGATCGGGATCTGCGGCTCCTCCACCACCTCGACCGAGGAGCCGGAGAGCGTGCACACCAGCAGCTTGCGCCGCCAGTCGGCGTCCATGCCCGGGTAGTCGTCCCGCGTGTGCCCGCCGCGGCTCTCCGTGCGCAGCAGCGCGGCACGCGCCACGCACTCGCTGACCACGAGCATGTTCCGCAGGTCGAGCGCCAGGTGCCAGCCGGGGTTGAACTGCCGGTGCCCCTCGACCACCAGGGTCGCGGCGCGCCGCTTCAGCTCCTCCAGGCGCTTGATCGCCTGGTCCATCTCCTCGGCCTTGCGGATGATGCCGACCAGGTCGTTCATCGCCTGCTGCAACTCCATGTGCAGCGTGTACGGGTTCTCGCCGCCACCGTCGGAACCGGAGAACGGCGCCACGGCCGTCCGCTCCGCCTCGGCGACGGCCTCGTCCGAGCACACCGGCCGGGCGGGCAGCCCCGCCACGTAGTCCGACGCGCCCGCGCCCGCACGGCGACCGAACACCAGCAGGTCGGACAACGAGTTGCCGCCGAGCCGGTTCGAGCCGTGCATCCCGCCGGACACCTCGCCCGCCGCGAACAGCCCCGGCACCGACGACGCGCCCGTGTCCGGGTCGACCTGCACGCCGCCCATCACGTAGTGGCAGGTCGGCCCGACCTCCATCGGCTGCGCGGTGATGTCGACGTCCGCCAGCTCCTTGAACTGGTGGTGCATCGACGGCAGCCGCCGCATGATCTCCTCGGCGGGCAGGCGCGTGGACACGTCCAGGAACACGCCGCCGTGCTCGGACCCGCGACCGGCCTTGACCTCGGAGTTGATGGCACGCGCCACCTCGTCGCGCGGCAGCAGCTCCGGTGGCCGCCGGTTCTTGCCGGGGTCGGCGTACCAGCGGTCGGCCTCGGCCTCGTTGTCGGCGTACTTGTCCTTGAACACCTCGGGGATGTAGTCGAACATGAACCGCTTGCCGTCGGAGTTGCGCAGCACGCCGCCGTCACCGCGGACCGACTCGGTGACCAGGATCCCCTTCACCGACGGCGGCCAGACCATGCCGGTCGGGTGGAACTGCACGAACTCCATGTTGATCAGGGACGCGCCCGCGCGCAGGGCCAGCGCGTGGCCGTCGCCGGTGTACTCCCACGAGTTCGACGTGACCTTGAACGACTTGCCGATGCCGCCGGTCGCGAGCACCACGGCGGGCGCCTCGAACAGCACGAACCGGCCTGACTCGCGCCAGTAGCCGAACGCGCCGGCCACCTTGCCGTCGTCGAGCACCAGGTCGGTGACGGTGAACTCCTGGAACACCTTCAGCCGCGACTCGTAGTCGCCGGTCTCGGCGTGGTCGTCCTGCTGCAGCGACACGACCTTCTGCTGGAGGCTGCGGATCAGCTCCAGCCCGGTGCGGTCGCCGACGTGCGCGAGGCGCGGGTACTCGTGGCCGCCGAAGTTGCGCTGGCTGATCCGACCGTCCTTGGTGCGGTCGAACAGCGCGCCGTAGGTCTCCAGCTCCCAGACCCGGTCGGGCGCCTCCTTGGCGTGCAGCTCGGCCATCCGCCAGTTGTTCAGGAACTTCCCGCCGCGCATGGTGTCGCGGAAGTGCACCTGCCAGTTGTCGTTCGAGTTCACGTTGCCCATGGCCGCGGCGATGCCGCCCTCGGCCATCACCGTGTGGGCCTTGCCGAACAACGACTTGCACAGCACCGCCGTGCGCATCCCGTGTTCACGGGCCTCGATCGCGGCGCGCAACCCCGCACCGCCGGCACCGATCACGAGCACGTCGAACGAATGCCGTTCCAGCTCGGGCAAAACCACTCCTCAGTTGACGAATCGGAGGTCGGCGATCGTCCCGGAGGCGACCAGCGCGACGTAGAGGTCCGTGACGCAGACGAAGATGAGCGAGGCCCACGCCAGCTGCATGTGCCTGGCGTTGAGCTTGGAGATCTGCGTCCACGCCCAGTACCGGACCGGGTGCTTGGAGAAGTGCTTCAGCCGCCCGCCCGCGATGTGGCGGCACGAGTGGCACGACAGCGTGTACGCGCCGAGCAGGCCGACGTTGACCAGCAGCACGATGTTGCCCAGGCCGATGCCGGTGCTGAACGCGAAGACCGCGTCGTAGATGTTGATCAGCAGCAGGAGCGACGCCGCGTAGAAGAAGTACCGGTGCAGGTTCTGCGCGATGAGCGGGAAGCGGGTCTCACCGGTGTACTTGGCGTGCGGCTCGGCCACCGCGCACGCGGGCGGGGACATCCACGCCGCCCGGTAGTACGCCTTGCGGTAGTAGTAGCAGGTCACCCGGAAGCCGAGCAGGAACGGGATGATGATCACCGGCGGGGTGAGGAACCCCGGCAGCTCGGGCAGCAGGCGGCCGAAGTGCGCCGCGTTCGGCAGGCACTCCTCGGTCAGGCACGGCGAGTACATGGGCGTCAGGTAGCGGTACTCGTCCACCCAGTAGTAGTCGCCCATGAAGGTCCGCACGGCCGCGTAGATCGAAATCAGGAGCAGGCCCGCGAACGTCGCCAGCGGCGGTAGCCACCACCGGTCTGTGCGCAACGTGCGCTGGGCGATCTGCGCCCTCATACCTCACCTCGTTCCACGTCGTTGTGGTGCGGGACACATTGTGGTTTGGGACACATCACCGGCCCTGAAACGGGAGCGGCCCCCGCGTTCGCACGCGGGGGCCGGTCCTCTCCTCAGCTCAGGTTCGGTGACTGCGGTAGCCGCCGAGTCCTTCGTCGTCGGCGTCGTGCCACAGCTTCGGGTCGTACGGCGTGTCCGGGACGACGACGACCTCCCTCTCGACCCGAGGCGCTTCACGCGGCCGTGGCGTGCTGTCCAGTTCCGCCAGCTCGGTCGCGTCGATGTCCATGCGCTCGACGTCGTTGGCCAGCCTCTGCACCGCGGCCACGTCGCCGTACCGCGCGCGCAGGCCGCCGACGCAGTGGCGCAGTTGGCCAAGCGCCCGACGCAGCTCCACGATCTCGGAGGACGTCATGGTCAGCACCTCCCTCGGGTCGATCCGTGTGCCGACTCTGCCAAGCGGAAGCCCTTGTGACAAGAACCACAGTGTGTCCCGAGTCGCGTCCCAGGATCTGAATCGTTTTTGTCACGATCATGTGTCGTGACATACTGTGCCTGCTGTCACGTCCGTCCGTGCGACGCCAGCGCTGTCGTCCCACCGGGCCCACCACGGCCCGTGATCACCACCGGAGACAGCGAACCATGAGCGTGCATCCCGTCGTCGCCGAAGTGACGGCTCGAATCGCCGCCCGCAGCGCCGCCGGCCGGTCCGCCTACCTGGAACGACTCGCCCAAGCCCAGCAAGACGGCCCCGCCCGCCGCGACATGGCGTGCAGCAACCTGGCCCATGGCTTCGCCGGGATCACGGGCGGTGACAAAGACCTCCTCCGGGCGCTGCGTCGCCCGAACGTGGCGATCGTGTCCGCGTACAACGACATGCTGTCCGCCCACCAGCCGATGCACGAGTACCCCGCGTGGATCAAGGACGCGGCCCGGGCCGTCGGCGGCGTGGCGCAGTTCGCGGGCGGCGTGCCCGCCATGTGCGACGGCATCACCCAGGGCCGCGCGGGCATGGAGCTCTCGCTGTTCAGCCGCGAGGTCATCGCGATGGCCACCGGCATCGCCCTGTCGCACGAGATGTTCGACTCGGCGCTGCTGCTCGGCGTGTGCGACAAGATCACGCCCGGCCTGCTGATCGGCGCGCTGTCGTTCGGGCACCTGCCCGCGATCCTGGTGCCCGCGGGCCCGATGAGCTCCGGCCTGCCGAACTCGGAGAAGGCCCGCGTGCGGCAGCTGTACGCGGAGAACAAGGCGTCCCGCGAGGACCTGCTCGAAGCCGAGGCGCAGTCCTACCACAGCCCCGGGACCTGCACGTTCTACGGCACGGCGAACTCCAACCAGCTCGTGGTCGAGGTCATGGGCCTGCACCTGCCCGGCGCGAGCTTCGTGCCGCCGGGCACCAAGCTGCGCAAGGCGCTGACCGAGGAGGCCGCGCGGCGCGCGGTGGAGATCAGCCGGGGCGAGGACTACACCCCGATCGGGCACGTGGTGGACGTGAAGTCCGTGGTCAACGGCGTGATCGCGCTGCTGGCCACCGGTGGGTCGACCAACCACACCATGCACCTGGTCGCGATCGCGTCGGCCGCGGGCATCGAGCTGAGCTGGGACGACTTCTCCGAGCTGTCCTCGGTGGTGCCGCTGCTGGCCCGCGTCTACCCGAACGGGTCGGCGGACATCAACCACTTCCAGGCCGCGGGCGGCGTGCCGTTCCTCGTCTCCACCCTGCTGGACGCGGGCCTGCTGCACGCCGACGTGACGACCGTGGCCGGCCCCGGGCTCGACCGCTACCGGCAGGAGCCGGTGCTGGTGGAAGGCGTGCTGATGTGGCGGCCGGGCCCGCCGCGCTCGCTGGACACCGACGTGCTGCGGCCCGCCTCGGAGCCCTTCGCGGCCGACGGCGGCCTGCGCATGCTGTCGGGCAACCTCGGCCGTGCGGTGATCAAGGTGTCGGCGGTCAAGCCGGAGAACCGGGTCGTGGAGGCGCCCGCGCGCGTGTTCACCTCGCAGGAGGCGTTCAGCGCCGCGTTCCAGGCCGGTGAGCTGGAGCGGGACGTGGTCGTGGTGGTGCGGCAGCAGGGCCCGCAGGCCAACGGGATGCCCGAGCTGCACAAGCTGACGCCCGCGCTGGGCGTGCTGATGGACCGGGGCTTCAAGGTCGCGCTGGTCACCGACGGCCGGATGTCCGGCGCGTCGGGCAAGATCCCGGCCGCGATCCAGGTCACCCCGGAGGCGGCCGTAGGCGGTCCGCTGGCCCGCGTGCGTGACGGCGACGTGCTGCGGCTGGACGCCGAGACCGGCACGCTGGAGGCGTTCGTGGACCCGGCGGAGTTGGCCGCGCGCGATCTGGTGGACTTCCCGCCGGACGCGCAGGCGTGGACCGGCACGGGCCGGGAGCTGTTCGCCGCGCTGCGCCGGGCGATCGGGCCCGCCGACCGGGGCGCGAGCGTGTTCGGACCGATCGCGGCCTCGCACTTCGAAGGCCAGTTCAACCAGGAGGTGTCCCGGTGACCAACGCCCCGGCTCACGCGACGGCGGCGGACCTGCTCGCGCTGTCCCCCGTCATCCCGGTCGTCGTCGTGGACGACGCCGAGCACGCCGTGCCGCTGGCGGAGGCGTTGCTGCGCGGCGGGGTGCGGGTGATCGAGCTGACGCTGCGCACGCCGGCCGCGCTGGCCGCGATCGAGCGGGTGGCGGCGGAGGTGCCGGGCATCGTGATCGGCGCCGGCACCGTGACCGCGCCGGAGCACGCCGAGCAGGCGGCCAAGGCCGGTGCGGCGTTCCTCGTCACGCCGGGGTCGACCAACCGGGTGCTGGACGCGGCCGAGGACACCGGGCTGCCGTTCCTGCCGGGCGCGGCGACCGTGTCGGAGGCGATGCGACTGGCCGAGCGCGGGCTGACGTCGCTGAAGTTCTTCCCGGCCGAGGCCGCGGGCGGGGTGGACTACCTGAAGTCCATCGGCGGTCCGCTGCCCGGCCTGCGGTTCTGCCCGACCGGCGGCATCACGCCCGCGACCGCGCCGAACTACCTGGCGCTGCCGAACGTCGGGTGCGTCGGCGGGTCGTGGCTCGCGCCCAAGGACGCGCTGGTGGCCGGCGACTGGGCGCGGATCGAAGAGCTGGCGCGGGCCGCGTCGGCGCTCTGACCCGGGACGTTCCGGTGCGCTGAATCCGAGCGTTCCGGTGGTCTGAACCCAGGCGTTCCGGGTGCGCTGAACCCGGGCGTCCCGGTGGTCTGATCTCGACGGAGGGCGTCTTCCCGTGACGGGGAGGCGCCCTCTTCGTCAGGCCAGGTGGGCGAGGGCTTCGGGGATCGAGTCGGCGACCGGTGCGCCGGTGCGTTCGAGCACCGCGCGCGAGCTGGTGCCGGTGGCGACCAGGACGACCTGCGCGCCGACGTGCCTGGCGGCTTCGGCGTCGTCGGCCACGTCGCCGATGAGCACGACATCGCGCGGGCGCAGCCGCAGGGCCGCCAGGTGCTCGGCGAGGTGCTCGGCCTTCGAGCCGCCGTCACCCGCGGCCTTGAGGCCGTCGACCCGGCTGAACAGCTCGCCGAGCCCGAAGCGGGCGACCAGCGGCACCAGCTCGTCGTGGAACCACATGGACAGCAGCGACTGGCTGTGCCGCAGCGCCCTCAGGTGGTCGGGCACGCCGGTGGCCAGCCCGCAGCGGTCCATCAACGCGCGGTACTCGGCGTGGTAGACGGTGTCGATGCGAGCCCAGTCCGCCGCCGTCAGCGCACGGCCGAACATCCGCTCGTAGCAGTCCTTGATCGGGCGGCTGAACACCTCGCGCCAGTGCTCCAGCGTGATGGCGGCGTGGCCGAAGTCCGCGCAGACCCGGTTGACGGCGGCGAGCACGGCGTCGTTGTCGGCGAACAAGGTGCCGTTCCAGTCCCAGACGACGTGGTCGGCCCTGATCCTCACTCGAACAGGTTACGACGATAGGTTGAGTGCTCACTTCTGGGGAGGTAGTGGGGGATGGACGCGCGACGAACCACGGTGGTCGCCGAGCCGCGCGGGCAGGTGGCGCTGGTGTCGGTCGGGTTCCCGGTGCTGGGCGCGCTCGTGGTGTGGGGCTTGAAGTCGATCGCCGGGTGGGTGGCCGACCTGTCGTGGGCCCCGATGCAGGGACCGTTCCGGTTGGTGGCGTCCGTGCCGGAGCCGTGGGCGACGATCGGCTCGGTGGCCGTCGGCGCGCTGCTCGGGCTGGTGGTGGCCGGGATCGCGGCGCACGAGCGGCTGGTGGTCGAGGTGTTCAACGAGGGCGTCGAACTGCTCAGGGGCGGCCGGCACCGCAGCTTCGACCGGACGCTGGTGTCCGGGGTGTTCCTGGACGGCAAGAAGCTCGTGCTGCTCGGCGTGGACACCGGCGAGTTGGCCCGGGAGAGCCACGACCTGAAGCCGGAGGTGCTGGCCGAGGCCTTCCAGACCCACGGCTACCAGTGGTTGGACGGCGACCCGTACCGGGAGGACTACCGGCGGTGGGTCGACGGCACGCCGGACCTGCCGCCCGGGGCGAACGCGCTGCTGAAGGTGCGGGCCGAGGCGTTGCGCAAGGAGGACAAGGAGGACGCCGCCGAGTTGCGGGAGGAGTTGAGCCGGCTCGGCGTCGTCGTGCGCGAGGAGAAGAAGCGCCAGTACTGGCGTCTCACCCGAACGCTGCCGTGAGTGCGCATACGCTCACGGAGTGATCACCGGCGGGGGCGGGAACGCCAGGCAGGCGGAGACCGACGGCGCGGGTGGGCGGTTGTGGCTCAGGGGGCAGCGCGGTGCTGTGCCGGCTGTGCGCTCTGATCCCACTCGCGGTGTGGTACCTCGAAGACCTCGACTGGCCGTGGTGGGCGCTGGTCGGCGTGGTCGTCGGGCTGGAGGTGGTCCACCAAGAGGAAGGGCCCGACACCTCGGTGCTGGGCCTGCGCATCAGCGGTGACGACGTGCCGCCGTTCGACGCGACCTACCGCGGCCGGCACCGGCCGGACCACCGGGTGGGCGCCGGCTTCGACGCGGTGGTCGACCCGCCCGACGACCTGTTCGCCCTCAAGCCGGGCCTCGGCCCGCGGTGACCGGTCGCCGCATCCGCTCCCGGCGGCGGTCCGCCCTTCAGTCCTGAGCCAGGTCGTCCAACGTCGTGGTGTCCTCGCCGGCCCGGCGCAGTTCCTCGCGGACCACGCGGTAGGCCAGGCCTTCCGCGTAGCCCTTGCGGGCCAGGGCGGCGACCAGGCGGCGGATCTTGGTGGTGTCGTCCAGGCCCGCCATGGTGCGCAGCTTCTTGCGCACCAGGTCGCGCGCCCGGTCTTCCTCGGCCTCGTCGTCCACCGCGGCGACGGCCTCGGCCGCCACCTCGTCCGCCACGCCCTTGCGCCGCAGTTCCACGGCCAGGGCACGGCGGGCCAGGCCCTGGTGCGCGTGCCGCGAGCGGACCCAGACCTCGGCGAACGCGGCGTCGTCGATCAGGCCCGCCCGGTCGAACTTGGCCAGCACCAGCTCGGCCGTCTGCTCGCTGATGCCCTTGCGCAGCAGGGCGTCCTTCAGCTCGACGCGGGTGCGGGCCCGGGCGGTGAGCAGCGCGTAGCAGATGTCCGTCGCCTTGCGCTGCTCCTTCGCCGGGTCGACCGGGCGCGGCTCGGTGTCCTCGGCCGAAGGGTCGCGGGACAGCCCGCGACCACGGCCACCTCGTCCCGCCACGCCGGCTTAGAACTCGACCGGCGCCGCGGCGGGCTCCTCGGCGTCGAGGGTGGCGCCGATGCCCAGCTTGTCCTTGATCCGCTTCTCGATCTCGTTGGCCACGTCCGGGTTGTCGCGCAGGAACTTCCGCGCGTTCTCCTTGCCCTGGCCCAGCTGGTCGCCCTCGTAGGTGTACCAGGCGCCCGACTTGCGCAGGATGCCCTGGTCGACGCCCATGTCGATGAGCGAGCCCTCACGGCTGATGCCCTGGCCGTAGAGGATGTCGAACTCGGCCTGCTTGAACGGCGGGGCCACCTTGTTCTTCACGATCTTGACCCTGGTGCGGTTGCCGACCGGCTCGCCGCCGTCCTTCAGGGTCTCGATGCGCCGCACGTCCAGCCGCACCGACGCGTAGAACTTCAGCGCCTTGCCACCGGTCGTGGTCTCGGGCGAGCCGAACATCACGCCGATCTTCTCGCGCAGCTGGTTGATGAAGATCGCGGTGGTGTTGGAGTTGCTGAGCGCGCCGGTGATCTTGCGCAGCGCCTGGCTCATCAGCCGGGCCTGCAGACCCACGTGGTTGTCGCCCATCTCGCCCTCGATCTCGGCGCGGGGCACCAGGGCCGCCACCGAGTCGATGACCAGGATGTCGAGCGCGCCGGAGCGGACGAGCATGTCCGCGATCTCCAGCGCCTGCTCGCCCGTGTCGGGCTGGGAGACCAGCAGCGCGTCGGTGTCGACGCCCAGCTTCTTCGCGTAGTCCGGGTCGAGCGCGTGCTCGGCGTCGATGAACGCCGCGATGCCGCCGGCGCGCTGGGCGTTGGCCACGGCGTGCAGCGCCACCGTCGTCTTACCCGAGGACTCGGGGCCGTAGATCTCGATCACGCGGCCGCGGGGCAGGCCGCCGATGCCGAGCGCGACGTCGAGCGCGATCGCACCGGTGGGGATCACCTGGAGCGGGGCGCGGACCTCGTCGCCGAGCCGCATGACCGAGCCCTTGCCGTACTGCTTGTCGATCTGGGCCAGGGCCAGTTCGAGGGCCTTGTCCCGGTCGGGTGCCTGGGGTGCCATCTGGAAGTCCACCTCGGAGTGTCTTGGGTTCGCGGTGCGATGTCGGGGCCGACGTTACGGGTGGGGTCCGACATTTTCCGGTGGGGACCAGGTCACCCGCGGGGTGGTGTCACCCGGTCGTGTCGGGGAGTGTAGCCGAACAGGTGTTCGACCACCGGGTCGACACGCCGGGTCACCGCCGCTGTTCCGGCACGTCGAAGGCGTCGCAGACGGCCAGCCAGATCTCCTTGGCCTCGAGACCCGCCTCCAACGCCTGGTCGGGAGTCCGACCGCCGAGGGCGGACAGCACGTGGTCCCGGGCCACCATCTCCGCCCTGACCTGGCCGAACTCCCTGGCCATCAGCTTGCGGAACATCGTGATGCGCATCGGGTCCAGCCTAACGCGCGGCCGTCCGGACCGGACCGCCGACGTCGGCGAACGCGCCCGGTCAGCCCAGCGCCGCGGCGACCAGGCCACCGTCGACGACCAGGTCCTGCCCGTTGACGTAGGACGCCTCACCGGAGGCGAGGAACGCGACCGCGGCGGCGACGTCCTCGGCGGTGCCGAGCCGACCGGCGGCCACTGCGGCGACGACGGCGGCTCCCGCCTCGGCGGAGACGTTGTCGTGGAACATCGGGGTCTCGATGTAGCCGGGGCTGACCGAGTTCACCCGCACTCCCCTGGGCGCCAGTTCGGCCGCGAGGGTGTGCGCCAGGTTGTGCACGGCCGCTTTGGTCGCCGCGTAGAGGGACGCGCCGGGCAGGCCGCGGTGCAGCGTCCACGACGCGTTGATCACGATCGCGGCGTGGTCGGCCAGCAGCGGGAGGGTCTTCTGGATGGTGAAGAACACGCCTTTGAAGTTGATGCCCACGAGGCGGTCGAACTCGGCCTCGGTGACGTCGCCGCTCGGCTGGAACGAGGCGACGCCCGCGTTCGCGAAGACCACGTCCAGCCGGCCGTGCCGGTCCCTGATCGCGGCCGTCAGCGCGTCGAGGTCGGTGAGGCTCGCCACGTCGCCGCGCACCGCGAGGACGTCGCCTGCCAGCTCGTCGACCACGGCGTCCAGCCGGGCCTGGTCGCGCCCGGTGACGACCACCCGCGCGCCCTCGGCGAGCAGCCTCCGCGCGGCGGCCAGCCCCATGCCGCTCGTGCCGCCGGTGATGAGCGCGACCTTGTCCTTGAACCGGGAAGTGCTGTGCGTCATGGGATCCAGCGTGCCGACCGGCGCCGCGGGCAGGCAGTGCGCGCTCAACCCGGGAGTGCCACCACCACCCTCGCGCGCCGGTCAGGCCGAGACGGCCGCCCCGCGCGCCAAGCGTTCGAGCTGCTCCGCGGTCGCCGTGCCGGGCCGCGGGTTGCACAGCTCCAGGTACCGGTCCGAGCCGTCGGCCACGGCCAGGGTCGTCACGTCGAAGACCAGGTCGCCCGCCTCCGGGTGGCGGACCGCCTTCACCGCCTGCACCTGGGCGCCCACCTCGTGGCGCGCCCACAGCTCGGCGAACTCGGTGCTCACGGCGCCGAGCGCGTCGACCACCCGGTCGAACCCCGGGTCGCCGGGCGCGTGCGCCGCGTCGGCGCGGAAGGCGGCGACGACGACCGGTGCGACCGACGCCCAGTGGACGTGCATGTCGCGGTAGCGGGCGTTGGTGAAGAACGTGACCAGGCAGTTGTGGTCGGTGTCGTCGTAGCCGAACACGGTCCGGGTCGCGTCGTTGATCGCGAGCAGGTTCCAGTACCGGTCCCGGAGGATCGCGGGCCGCGGCATCCACGCGTCGAGCAGGCGGCGCAGCTCCGGGCTGACCTCGTCACCTCGCGCGCCGCCGACCCGCGGCGGGTTGAGACCGGCCAGCAGGTACAGGTGGGCGCGTTCGAGGTCGGTCAGGCGCAACGCCCGGCTGATCGCGTCGAGCACCTCCGACGAGACCGTGATGTCGCGGCCCTGCTCCAGCCACGTGTACCAGGACACCCCGACCCCGGCCAGCGCGGCGACCTCCTCGCGCCGCAGTCCCGGCGTCCGGCGCCTGCCCACCGCCACGAGGCCGACGTCGGCGGGCGTGAGCCGGGCGCGGCAGGTCCGCAGGAAGTCGCGGAGCTGCTCGCGCCGACGCGGTCGGACCGCAAGGGATTCGCTGGTCATGTGCCACGGTAACAACGAGCCCGGTCAGCGCGCCGCCGTCCAGGCCGGGCTGTCGACGTAGTGGTTGTCGAACCGGTCCTGCGAGTCGCGGATCTCCTGAGGGCTCGCCTCGCCGCGCTGCACGCGGTCGAGCAGGCGGTAGTAGTCGAACCGGCCCACGCCCGGCGTGAAGACGTACAGGACGTCCGCGTCGGCGCCCTTGAGCGCACCGAACGCGTGCGGCACGCGTGGCGGCACGACGAGGAAGTCGCCGCGCTCCAGGGTCACCACGTCCTGGTCCAGCAGCACCTGGAGCGTGCCGTCGAGCACGAAGAACAGCTCCGAGGCGCGGGTGTGGAAGTGCGGCGGCGCGCCGTCGGCGCCGTCGCGGAAGGTGGACCGGTTGCTGGTCAGACCGTCGAGGTCGGCGAGGAGGGTGACGACGGCGGCGGGGTCGGCGGCGAGCTTCTCGGCCTGGTCGGCGCGGACGAGCAGGGTGTTTTCCATGTGGTCGAGCCTCGTCGCCGGCAGGGCCCCGAACAACGACCACGATCGAATGGAACGATAACCTGGCGGTTATGGAACGACGTGACCTGGAGGTCTTCCTGGCGCTGGCGGAGGAGCTGCACTTCAGCCGCACCGCCGAGCGGCTGCACGTCTCCCAGGCGCGGGTCAGCCAGTCCGTCAAGCAGCTGGAACGCCGCATCGGCGCGCCGCTGTTCGAGCGGACCAGCCGACGGGTCGCGCTCACGCCCATCGGCCGCCGCCTGCGTGACGACCTGGCGCCGGCCTATCAGCAGATCGTGGACGGCATAGCGCGCGCTGTGGAGGCCGCACGCGGCACGTCCCTGCTGCGCGTCGGCTTCGAGGCGCCGGCCCTCGCCGATCTCGTCGCCGACGTCCTGAACACCTTCCGCGCCCGCCACCCCGACAGCGAGGTGCGCGTGCGGGAGGCGCCGTTCACCGATCCGTTCGCGCTGCTCAGGGCCGACGAGGTGGACGTGCTGGTGACGTTGTTCCCGGTCCGCGAGCCGGACCTGACGTGCGGGCCGGTGGTGCACGAAGAGCCCTTGGTGCTCGCCGTGTCCGACACCCACCCGTTCACGCGGCAGGAGGCCGTGACGCTGGAGGACCTGGCCCGCGACACGGTCTTCCGCGCCGCCTACTGGCGCGACACGACGCCCGCCGGCGCGCCGATCAAGCGAGGTCGGGACGTCACGACGTTCCAGGAACTGCTCACCGCGATCGCCGACGGCGAGGGCGTCTGCCCGCTGGGTGCGCACGCGGCCGGCTACTTCGCGCGCCCGAAGATCGCGTTCCTGCCGCTGGTGGGCGCACCGCGCCTGGCCTGGGGCATGGTCTGGCGCACGGCGGGCGAAACGGTCCGCGTGCGCGAGTTCGCGGCGGCGGCGCGCTAACCTCGACGTGTGCTGTTGTTGCAGGAAGACCCCACGGGCATGTCGTCGCCGATCGCCACGGTCGCGGTGATCGCCGGCCTGGTCGCGGCGATCGTGGTCGGCCTGCGCGCGCTCTGGTACAACCGCAAGCGCTGATCACCGCACCCGCTGCACGGACGCGAACAGGCACGTCACCAGCAGCGGCAGCGCGGTGAACCCGACCACCAGGCCGAGCGCGGCGTAGGACCACGCGGTCACCACGACGCCCGCCACGACGCCGCCGAGCGCGCCGCCGACGTTCATGCACAGGTCCGACAGGCCCTGCGCGGCCGGCCGGTCCGCCACCTCGACCGACTCGGTGAGCAGCGCCGATCCCGCCACCACGCCCGCCGACCAGCCGAACGCCAGCAGCGCCATCCCCGCGGCGAGCTGCGGCGCGCCGTGCGACGGCGCCATGCCCGCGATGCCGGACGCGGCGACCACGAGCGCCGCGCCGATCGCCAGCACCGGCACCCGGCCGAGCCGGTCGGCCATCCACCCGAACAGCGGGCTCGCCACGTACATGGCGGCGACGTGCAGGCTGACCACCACGCCCACGACGCGCAACGACGAGCCGCCGTGCTCCATGTGGACCGGGGTCATCGACATCATGCCCACCATCGCGGTGTGGCACAGCGCCAGGCCGCCCAGCGCGAGCTTCCCGGCCGGGGGCAGCGACCGCCACACCACCACCGACCGCCGGGCGCGGGGCGTGACGGCCGCCCTCGCCACCGTGAGCGGATCGGGCCGCAGGAACCGCAGGACGACGAGCGCGGCCAGGCCGAACAGCACCGCCGACAGCAGGTACGGCCCGGCGCCCACCGGCAACCCCAGCCGCACGGCCACCCGCCCCGCCGGGTCGGCCAGGTTCGGCCCGACCACCGCGCCCACCGTCGCCGCCCACACCACCAGCGCCACCGAGCGCGCCCGGCGGTGCGGGTGGGCCAGGTCCGCGCCCGCGTACCGGGCGGCGAGGTTCGCGCCGGCCGCCGCGCCGAACAGCACGAGCGCGACCAGCAGCACCTGCCACGAGCCGAGCACGACCGCGCACGCCGCCACCGCCGCGCCCACCGCGCCCGCGCCGTAGCCGAGGGCCAGCGCCGGACGACGTCCGCTGCGGGCCGCCAACCGGGCCGCGGGCAGCGCGAACACCGCCGCGCCGAGCACCGCGGCCGTCTGCGCCATCCCGCCGACCGCGTCGGAGTCGGCGAGCACGGCCGCGACGAGCGTGCCGACCGCCATGCCGATGGCGACGCCGGCCGCACCGAGGACCTGGGTCACCGCCAGCACCCGCAGGACCCTGCGCTGCACGGCGTCGACCACGGTCACGATCTTGAGGGTGCCAGGGCGGAACGAGCCCTACCAGCCACCGTCCGGGTCTCAGGTGCCGGGTTGGACCGTTGCCTCGAAGAAGTCCGCGACCTGGTCGGCGGTCAGCTCCTCGCCGCCGCTCTTGGTCACGATGCCGAGCAGCGGCAGGTCGTCCGCGGTGAACACGAGCAGCCCCAGCCCGCCGTCCGCGGCGGCCCGGTACTTGCCGGTGAGGCCGTTGCCCGCCCACTGCGCCTCGACCATGTCGGTCTTGAGCGACCGCACGACGGCCTCCGCGCCGTGCTGCGCGCCGACGACCGTCTCGGTGAGCACGTACTGGACCGAGTAGTCGTCCTTCACCGCGCAGCTGACCACGGTGCCCTTGATGCCGTCGACGCCGCCCACGCCGGGCGTGCCGCCCGCCTTGCACGTGCTGGTGTCCGGGATCGTGCCCGCGAGCAGGCGCAGGCACTCGGTGAAGCCCTTGTCGTCCTGCTGGGTGTCGTTCTTGCACTCCTGCGCGCTGGGCACGCTCACCCCGTTGAGCGCGAAGATCCCGCCGACCACGGCCAGCACGAGCACCACGGCCGCGCCCGCCGAGATGAGCACGGTCCGGTTGGGCTTCTTCCGCTCCGGCTTGGCCTGCGCGCGGGGTGCGACGGTCGGGAAGTTGAACTGCTGCGGCCCGGTCTGCGGGTAGACCTGGTACGCGCCGCTGGCGTTCGGGTTCACCTGGTAGGCGCCGCTGGCACTGGGGTTGACCTGGTACGCGCCGCTCGCGCTGGGGTTCACCTGGTAGGCGCCGCTGGCGCTCGGGTTCACCTGGTGCGCGCCGCTGACCGCCGGGTTCGGCTGCTGGAACGCGCCGGACGGCGGGGTCACCGGCTTGGTGACGACCGTGTCGGGCTCCGTCGGCCTGGTCGGCTCCTGGGACCGCGGCGTGACGCCGTTCTTGGGCACGTGGTGCGCGCCGAGGGCGACCGACGTCTCGGGCTGGTCCAGGCTCGTCGGCACGATCCGCACCTGCTCGGCGATCATGGTCGCCACCAGCGGGATCCGGCTGGCGCCGCCGACCAGGTAGATGCCCGCGAGCTGGTTGGGCGCCATGCCGGTGGAGCGGATCGTGGACTCCAGCAGCTCCACGCTGCGCATCATGCTCGGCCGGACCAGCGCCTCCAGGTCGGACCGGTTGACCAGCACGTCCTCGAACGGCTCCGGCATCGGCACCTCGGTGTGCGCGTGCCGCGACAGCGACTCCTTGGCCGCGCGCACGTCCTCCTGCAACGTGCGGCGGGCCCGGCGGTCGGCCGTCGACTCCGGGCGCAGCAGCCGCTGCCAGGCCGCCGGGTCGCGGTGCGAGACCTGCCTGCCGACGTGCTCGAGCAGCGCCTGGTCGACGTCGAGGCCGCCGAGGTCCGGCAGGCCGTCCTCGGCGAGCACGGTGAAGCCGCTCTGGGTGGCGCCGACGATGGCCACGTCGAACGTGCCCGCGCCGAGGTCGTAGACCGCGAGCGCCTGGCCGACGGCCAGCGAGGCGTAGTGGGAGGCGGCGGCGACCGGCTCGGGCACCAGCACGATCTCGCCGGTCACGCCCGCGAGGCGGGCCGCGGACAGCAGCACGTTGCGGCGCGTCGGGCCCCATTGCGCGGGGTGGGTGAGGCGGACCTCGTCCAGCGGCTCGCCGCCCAGCTGGCGGGTGGTCTCGTCGAGCACGCGGCGCAGCACGGCGGCCAGCGCGTCGGTCACCGGCACCACGTTGTCGCCCAGCAGCAGCACGCCGTCGTCCACCCGGCGCTTGGGGTTGGGCTCGAAGCGGGCGGGGTCGAGGCGGGCGCGGCGCTCGGCGTCACGGCCGACGACCAGCGTGCCGTCCTCCTCGCAGTAGACGGCCGACGGCATGGTGGCCGAGCCGTCCACCTCCACGACCCTGGGCGGCCGTCCGTGCGCCGCGAGCACCGCGACGGTGTTGGAAGTGCCCAGGTCGACGGACAGGACGCGCACGGTGACCCCTTCGGTTCGAACGGGGTGATCGTGCCACAAACGAAAAATGTCGGACCCCTGGTTCAAGATGTGGGGGTGGATGTTCTGGCCGCGTTCTCCCCCGCGACCCGGCAGTGGTTCGCCGGGGCCTTCGCCGCGCCCACGCCAGCGCAGGCGGGCGCGTGGGAGGCGGCGGCGGCCGGTGAGCACGCGCTGGTCATCGCGCCGACCGGGTCCGGCAAGACGTTGGCCGCGTTCCTCTGGGCGCTCGACCGGCTGGCGTCCACGCCGAAGCCCGCCGAGCCGAAGCGGCGGTGCCGGGTGTTGTACGTCTCGCCGCTGAAGGCGCTGGCGGTGGACGTGGAGCGCAACCTCAGGGCGCCGCTGGCGGGCATCCGGCAGGCCTCGCACCGGCTGTCGCTGCCCGAACCGGACGTCACGGTCGGCATGCGCACCGGCGACACACCGGCGGACGCGCGGCGCGCGTTCGCCCGGACACCGCCGGACGTGCTGGTCACCACGCCGGAGTCGTTGTTCCTGGTGCTCACGTCGGCCGCGCGGGAGTCGTTGCGCGGCGTCGAGACGGTGATCGTCGACGAGGTGCACGCGGTGGCCGGCACCAAGCGCGGCGCGCACCTCGCCCTGTCCCTCGAACGGCTGGACGCGCTGCTGGAGCGGCCCGCGCAGCGGATCGGGCTGTCCGCGACGGTCCGACCGGTCGAGGAGGTGGGCGCGTTCCTCGCGGGCGGGCGGCCGGTGCGGGTCGTGCAGCCGAGGACGGCCAAGACGATCGAGGTCCGGGTCGAGGTGCCGGTCGAGGACATGTCGGTGCTCGGCGAGCCGACCGGCGAGGTGTCGGGCTCGGCGGCGGGCGCGGAGCAGCGGGCGTCGATCTGGCCGTCGGTGGAGCAGCGGGTCCTGGAGCTGGTGCGAGAGCATCGGTCGACCATCGTGTTCGCCAACTCGCGGCGGTTGGCCGAACGGCTCACCGCGCGGCTCAACGAGCTCGCCGAGGAGGCCTTCGAGCTGGAGCGGTTCCCCGCCGAGGCGCCCGCCCAGTCCGGCGTCACGACCCAGCGCTCGGCCGCGATCGCCCGCGCACACCACGGCTCCATGTCGCGCGAGCAGCGGGTGGTGGTCGAGGAGGAGCTGAAGTCGGGGCGGCTGCCGTGCGTGGTGGCCACCTCGTCGCTGGAGCTCGGCATCGACATGGGCGCGGTCGACCTGGTGGTTCAGGTGGAGGCGCCGCCCACGGTGGCGTCCGGGTTGCAGCGCGTCGGCCGGGCCGGGCACCAGGTGGGCGCGGTGTCACGCGGGGTGATGTTCCCGAAGTTCCGCGGCGACCTGGTGTCGTGCGCGGTGGTGGCGGAGCGGATGCGGGACGGCGCGATCGAGGCGGTGCGGTACCCGCGCAACCCGCTGGACGTGCTGGCCCAGCACGTCGTGGCCATGGTGGCGATGGAGACGTGGACGGTCGAGGCGCTGTCCGGGCTGGTGCGGCGGGCCGCGCCGTTCGCCGCGCTGCCGGAGTCGGCGTTGCAGGCGGTGCTGGACATGCTCGCGGGCCGTTATCCGAGCGAGGAGTTCGGCGAGCTGCGGCCCCGGATCACGTGGGACCGGATCACGGGCGAGCTGCGCGGCAGGCCGGGTTCGCAGCGGCTGGCGGTGACCTCGGGCGGCACGATCCCGGACCGGGGCCTGTTCGCGGTGATGACGCCGCCGTCCGAGCGCGGTCCCGGCTCGCGGGTCGGCGAGCTGGACGAGGAGATGGTCTACGAGTCGCGGGTGGGCGACACGTTCCTGCTGGGCACGTCGTCGTGGCGGGTCGAGGACATCACGCACGACCGGGTGATCGTGGTGCCCGCGCCGGGCCAGCCCGCGCGGATGCCGTTCTGGAAGGGCGACGCGCCGGGCCGCCCGCTGGAGCTGGGGCGGGCGCTGGGGAAGTTCCTGCGCGAGGTGTCCACGATGGAGGACGCGTCGGCGGCGGAGCGGACCGCGTCGGCCGGGCTGGACGCGTGGGCGACGTCGAACCTGCTGGCCTACCTGGGCGAGCAGCGCGAGGCGACCAGGCACGTGCCCAACGACCGGGTCGTGCTGGTGGAGCGGTTCCGCGACGAGCTGGGCGACTGGCGGCTGGTGGTGCACTCGCCGTTCGGGGCGCAGGTCAACGCGCCGTGGGCGCTGGCGATCGCGGCCCGGCTGCGGGAGCGGCGCGGCATCGAGGTGCAGGCGGCGCACTCCGACGACGGGATCGTGATCCGGCTGCCCGACGCGGTCGACCTGGACGGCGCGCAGGTCGTGGCGGGCGCGGACGACGTGCTGCTCGACCCGGAGGAGGTCGAGCAGGTCGTGGTGGCCGAGGTGGGCGGCTCGGCGCTGTTCGCGGCCCGGTTCCGGGAGTGCGCGGCGCGGTCGCTGCTGCTGCCCCGGCGCGACCCGCGCAAGCGCTCGCCGTTGTGGCAGCAGCGGCAGCGGGCGGCGCAGCTGCTGTCGGTGGCGGCGAAGTACGAGAGCTTCCCGGTCGTGCTGGAGGCGATGCGCGAGGTCCTGCAGGACGTGTACGACGTGCCCGGCCTGCGCGAGCTGATGACCGACATCCGGGCACGGCGGGTGCGCGTGGTCGAGGTGGAGACGCCGTCGCCGTCGCCGTTCGCGCGCAGCCTGCTGTTCGGGTACGTCGGGATGTTCCTGTACGAGGCGGACGCGCCGCTGGCCGAGCGGCGGGCGGCGGCGTTGTCGCTGGACTCGGCGCTGCTGGCGGAGCTGCTGGGCTCGGAGGCGATCCGGGAGCTGCTCGACCCGGAGGTCGTGGAGGAGGTCGAGCGCAACCTCCAGCGCCTCGCGCCGGACCGGCACGCGCGCGACGCGGAGGGCGCGGCGGACCTGCTGCGGTTCCTCGGCGACCTGTCCGAGGCGGAGGCGCTGGCACGGGGCGTGCGGCCGGAGTGGCTGGCGGACCTGGTGGCGCAGCGGCGGGCGATCCGGGTGCGCATCGCGGGCGAGGACCGGGTGATCGGCATCGAGGACGCGGGCCGGGTGCGCGACGCGCTCGGCGTGGCGCTGCCGGTGGGCGTGCCGGAGGTGTTCACCGAGCCGGTGGCCGACCCGCTGGGCGACCTGCTGGGGCGGTACGCGCGCACGCACGGGCCGTTCCCGGCGGTGGAGGCGGCGGAGCGGTTCGGGTTGGGCGTGGCCGTGGTGACCGGGGTGCTGGAGCGGATGGCGGCCACCGGGCGGCTGGTGCGCGGCGAGCTGCGGCCCGGCGGCACGCACACCGAGTACTGCGACGCCGAGGTGCTGCGGCGGTTGCGGCGTGCGTCGCTGGCCCGGCTGCGGGCCGAGGTGGAGCCGGTGGAGCCGGCCGCGCTGGGCCGGTTCCTGCCGGGCTGGCACGGGGTGGGTCGGCGGCTGCGGTCCGCGCCGACCGTGGACGACGTGTACTCGGTGGTCGAGCAGCTCGCGGGCGCGCCGCTGCCCGCGAGCGCGGTGGAGTCGCTGGTGCTGCCCTCGCGGCTGCCCGGCTACAGCCCCGCGCTGCTGGACGAGCTGACCGCGTCCGGCGAGGTGACGTGGACCGGGTGCGGCTCGCTGGCCGGCGGCGACGGCTGGATCGCGCTGGCGCCGACGGACGTGGCCGACCTGCTGCTGCCGGACCTGGTGCCGGAGGCGATGCCGGACTCGTCGCTGCACACCGCCGTGGTGGAGGCGTTGGGCGGCGGCGCGTTGTTCTTCCGGCAGGTGGTCGACCGGGTGTCGTTGCAGGGCCCGACGACGGACGGCGAGGTCGTCGGCGCGCTGTGGGACCTGGTGTGGGCGGGCGTGGTCACGAACGACACGTTGGCGCCGCTGCGGGCGCTGGTCGCGGGCGGCGGCACGGCGCACAAGCCCCGGCGGGCCGCGCCACGTGGCCGCTACGCGCGGATGCGGGCCAGCAGACCGGACCTGCCCAGCCGCACCGGGCCGCCGACGGTGGCGGGCCGGTGGTCGCTGGCCGTGGTGCCCGCGGTGGACGCGACGCGGCGGGCGCACGCGCGGGCCGAGGCGTTCCTGGAGCGGCACGGCGTGCTGACGCGTGGCGCGCTGGACACCGAGCGGGTGACCGGCGGGTTCAGCGGCGTGTACCGGGTGCTGCGCGCGATGGAGGAGTCCGGGCAGGTCGTGCGCGGGTACGTGGTCGAAGGGCTCGGCGCGGCGCAGTTCGCGGCCCGGGGCGCGGTGGACCGGCTGCGGGCGTCGTCGAGGTCGCCGGGCCAGGAGCACGTGGGCACGCCGGACGCCGTCGTGCTGGCGGCGGCCGACCCGGCGCAGCCCTACGGCGCGGCGCTGGCGTGGCCGGAGCCGTCGGGCGAGGGCAAGCACCGGCCGGGCCGCAAGTCCGGCGCGCTGGTCGTGCTGGTGGACGGGCTGGCCACGCTCTACGTGGAGCGGGGCGGCCGTTCGCTGCTGTCGTTCACCGAGGAGGAGGACCCGTTGCGCGCGGCGGCGCAAGCGCTGAGCCGAGCCGTGCGCGACGGCTGGCTGGGGCAGCTGGCCGTGCAGCGCGCGGACGGCGAGGTGGCGCTGGGGTCGCGGCTCGCGGTCATCCTCCAGGACGCGGGCTTCCGCGCCACGCCCAAGGGGTTGCGGCTGCGGGCGTGAAGGACCTGTCCGGACAACCCTCGCGCGGCGCGGCACGTCCCGCGCACATGGGGTTGCCACCGGACGGGCACGTGCACAGCGAGTGGTCGTGGGACACGCTGCTCGGGTCGATGGAGAGGTCGTGCGCGCGGGCGGTCGAGCTCGGGCTGCCCTCGGTCGCGTTCACCGAGCACGCGGACTTCACGTCGTGGACCGTGCCGGAGGAGTTCGTGCCGAGGCTGCCCGGGCACTTCACCACGCGCATCCGGCCGGACGGCGTCCTGGAACCGCCGGACCTCGACGTCGAGGGGTACCTGGCCTGCTTGGCGCGGTGCCGGGAGCGGTTCCCCGGGCTGCGGGTGGTGTCGGGGGTGGAGTTGAGCGAGCCGCACTGGTACCCGGACCGGGTGGCGGGGGTCATCGGCGGCGCCGGGTTCGAGCGCGTGCTCGGCTCGGTGCACGCGGTGCGGCACGACGGGGGCAACCAGGAGATCAGCGCCCTGTACGGCCGGCTGCCGGCGGACGAGGTGGTGCGGCGCTACCTGGCCGAGGCGCGGCGGCTCGCCTGGTCGTCCGCGCCGTTCGAGGTGCTGGCGCACGTCGACTACCCGATCCGCGACTGGCCGGGCGTGTTCGAGCCGCGCCGGTTCGAGGAGGAGTTCCGGGCGGTGCTGCGGGCGTTGGCGGGCAGCGGGCGGGTGTTGGAGGTCAACACCAAGGTCCCGCTGCACGCCGAGGTGGTGCGGTGGTGGCGCGAGGTCGGTGGTCGGGCGGTGAGCTTCGGCAGTGACGCCCACGAGCCCGCGCTGGTCGGGCACGGGTTCGCCGAAGCCGCGGCGGTGGTCGAGTCGTGCGGCTTCCGCCCGGGACGGACGCCGCACGACTTCTGGGTCCGCTGAGCCGTCAGCGGAACAGCGCGCTGTAGGCGTTGAGCGCGGGCTGGCCGCCCAGGTGCGCGTAGAGGACGTCGGAGTCGCGCGGGATCTCGCCGCTGGAGACCAGTTCCACCAGGCCCGCCAACGACTTGCCCTCGTACACCGGGTCGGTGATCATGCCCTCCAGCCGGGCGCCGAGCTTCATGGCGTCCACTGTGGACTCACCCGGCACGCCGTAGATGCCTTCGTGGAAGCGGTCGTCGAGGATGACGTCCTCGTCGGTCACCTTCACGCCCAGCAGGTCCGCCGTGTTCTTGGCGATGCGCGTGATCTGCGCCTTGGTGTCGCACGGCTCGGCGGAGGCGTCGATGCCGATCACCCGCCGGCCGCTGCCCGCGAACCCGGCGACCATGCCCGCCTGCGTGCTGCCGGTCACCGAGCACACGACGATCGTGTCGAACCGCACGCCCAGCTCGGCCTCCTGCCGCTCGACCTCGGCCGCCCACCCGGCGAACCCGAGCCCGCCGAGCGGGTGGTCCGACGCGCCCGCCGGGATCGCGTACGGCTTGCCGCCGGCCGCGCGCACGTCCTCGATCGCCTGCTCCCACGCGGGTTTCACGCCGATGCCGAAGCCCGCCTGGACCAACCGCACCTCGGCGCCCATCAGCCGGCTGAGCAGGATGTTGCCCACCCGGTCGTACACCGCGTCCGGCCAGTCGACCCAGCTCTCCTGCACCAGCACGCACTTCAGCCCGGCCCGCGCCGCCGCCGCGGCGACCTGGCGCGTGTGGTTGGACTGCACGCCGCCGATCGACACCAGCGTGTCGCAGCCCGTCGCCAACGCCTCCGCCACCAGGTACTCCAGCTTGCGGGTCTTGTTGCCGCCGTAGGCCAGCCCGGAGTTGCAGTCCTCCCGCTTGGCCCACACCCGCGCGCCGCCGAGGTGACTGGTGAGCCGCTCCAGCCGGTGCACCGGGGACGGGCCGAAGGTCAGCGGGAAACGCTCGAAATCGCCCAGCGCCATGTCAGTTCTCCTCAACCCGGAACAGGTCTGCCAACGTCGCCCAGTTCCGCTCGACCAGCCGTGCCGCGAGGTCGGCGTCGGCCGCGGCGAAGGCGGTGATGATCTCGTCGTGCATCGCCACCGAGTGGCGGCCGGTCGGCGCGGCGAACCGCAGCCGTTCCAGCCTGCGCACCAGGGGCGTGTAGCGCTCGATGGTGGCCGTGACGGCGAAGTTGCCGCCACGCCGCACGGCCACCGCGTGGAACTCGTCGTCGGCGGCGAGCGCGGCGGGCACGTCGCCGGAGGCGAGGGCGCGGGCGAACGCCGTGTTCGCCGCGCGCATCGCGTCCAGGTCCGCCTCGACGAGGCGTGGCGCGGCCAGCCGGGCGGCGACCGCGTGCATGGCCTGGACGACCACGTGCGCGTCGCGCACCGCCGCCGTGTCCAGCGGCGTGACCCGCGTGTAGCTGTGCGGCTTGCTCTCGACCAGGCCTTCGTCGGTCAGCCGCGCCAACGCCTCGCGCACCGGCGTCCGGGACAGGCCCAGCCGTTCGGCCAGCTCCACGTCCTTGATCGGCACGCCGGGCGCCAGGTCGCCGCCCAGGATCGCCTCGCGGATCGCGATCAACGCCTGGTCGCGGTAGAGGGCGCGACTAATATATTGCATACTGGCGCACTGTAGACGGTCACCGACCAGAGCACCAGGAGCCGTGCGAGCCGGGGAGATCGGCCGGCGGCAGGAGCGGGTTGCGTCCACCGGGTTGCGCCCACTCCCCTTCGCCAGGTTCAGGGGCGATCCGAGTAGTGCGAGTTCACCGCGGGTTGGCCGGTGTAGTTGGGGCCGGCCTGGTCGTCCGCGCCGAGGTAGCGGAACGGGAGGTCGACCTGCCGGCGCCCGACGCACCTGACGCGGCGCCGTCGCGAGTCGTAGTCGAACCCCGCCGACCGCAGCGACCCGGTCAGCCGCCGGCCCCACGGACGACCCTCCGCCGACACGACCGCGGCGAGGTCGAGGTTCGCCACCAGGACGCCGTCCTCGGTCAGCCAGGACGCCGCGCGGGCGAGGACGCCGAGCTTGTCGCCGACGTAGTGCAGGCCGTGGACGCAGGTCACCAGGTCGAAGGACCGTCGCGGGGCGAAGGACTCCACCGGGCCCGTGACGAACTCCACCCCGGCGGGCGGCGGTCCGGCGAAGAAGTCGACGAGGTCGACGCCGGTGATCCGCAGCCGCGGGTCGTCCACCAGGCGGGCGCATTCGAGCAGCGCCGTGCCGGTGCCGCAGCACAGGTCGAGCCAGTGGAACGCCTCGGCGCCCCGCGACAGGCGGTCGGTGATCAGGTCGACGACGTCGAGGCCGAGTTCGCGGCCGTAGCCGTTGGAACCGGTGAGCCCGCGTTCGCGGTTCATGGCGCAGTTCGCCACGACCGACGACCGTTCCAGCGACTCGTCGTCCAGCAACCTGACCACGCTTCAGCCTAGCCGTCGCGGCGGGACGAGTGATCCGCGCCACGCGCCTGTCACAACTCTCGACCACGCGGCGTCTTGTGACCGCCCCGGGAGCGAAGGAGACACCATGGCGCAGCTCGAGACCGGCGTGGACCGGCCGATGGCCGAGCACACCACCGACCAGGCGACGGCGGCGTTCGTCACCCACCGCAACCTGCTCTTCACCGTCGCGTACGAGATGCTGGGCTCGGCCGCCGACGCCGAGGACGTGTTGCAGGAGGTCTGGCTGCGGTGGGTGGAGGTCGACCTGGCGCACGTGCGCGACCAGCGCGCCTACCTGGTCCGGATCACGACCAGGCAGGCGCTCAACCGGCTGCGCACGATGCGGCGCCGGAAGGAGGCGTACGTCGGCTCCTGGCTGCCCGAGCCGATGCTCACCGCGCCGGACGTGGCGCAGGACGTCGAGCTCGCCGAGAGCGTGTCGATGGCGTTGATGCTCGTCCTGGAGACGCTGTCGCCGACCGAGCGCGCCGTGTTCGTGCTGCGCGAGGCCTTCGACGTCGGCTACGACGAGATCGCCGCCGCCGTCGACAAGACCCCCGCGGCCGTCCGCCAGATCGCGCACCGCGCCCGCCGGCACGTCGACGCCCGCCGCCCCCGTGAGGCGGTCTCGCCGGGCGAGGCCCGGGAGGCGCTGGAGTCGTTGCGGCGCGCCCTGGAGGCCGAGGACGTGCCGGGACTGCTCGCGGTGCTCGCCCCCGACGTCGTGCTGATCAGCGACGGCGGCGGCGTCAAGCGGGCCGTGCCGCGGCCGGTCACCGGCGCCGACAGGGTGATCCGGATGGTCCTCGGCGGTCTTGGCCGGCTCGAGAGCACGTTCACCGGCGAGCCCGTCGTGGTCAACGGGAACCCGGCGCTCGTCGTGCGCTTCGACGGCGAGGTCGACGGCGTCATGGCGATCAAGGTCGAGGAGGGGCGCATCACCGGCCTCTACTACGTCCGCAACCCCGAGAAGCTGACCCGGGTCGGGGCAGAGACCGCGCTCACCCTGCGGTGAGGTTCGGTGAGGGCTGGTGAGGCCGGTGAGGTCGGGTGAGTCGGTGAGGTCGGGTGAGGCGAGGCTAGGGAGGCCGAGTGAGTCGGGGAGGTGGGAGATGACGGCCTCTTCAGCGAGGTGTCAGCACGCAGAACTCGTTGCCCTCGGGGTCGGCCAGCACGACCCACGGCACGTCGGCCTGCCCCACGTCCACCCGCACGGCGCCCCACGCCTCCAGCCGGGCCACCTCGGTCGGCAGGTCGTCGTCCGCGAACGGCGCGAGGTCGAGGTGCAGCCGGTTCTTCACCACCTTCGGCTCGGCCACCCGCACGAACTCCAGGGACGGCCCGGCCTCCTGCGCCAACGACGCGAAGTCGGCCGCCGAGCGCGTCACGGGCAACCCGGTCGGACCGGCCCAGAACGCGGCCAGCGCCGGCGGGTCGGACGCGTCCACCACGACCGCCGCCACCGGACCGGTGTGCGCGTACTCGTCGCGCTGCTCCAGCACGCAGAACTCGTTGCCCTCCGGGTCCGCCAGGACCACCCACGGCACGTCGCCCTGCCCGACGTCGACCGGCTTCGCGCCCAGCTCGACGGCCCGCGCCACGATCGCCGCCTGGTCCTCCGGCGACGTCGACGCCAGGTCGAGGTGCACCCGGTTCTTCACCTGCTTCACGTCCGGCACGAGCCCGAACACCAGCTCCTGCCCGGGGCTCAGCTCCACGTCGACCTCGTCGGCGCTCTCACCGGTGACCGGTCGACCCAGCAGCGCCGACCAGAACCGGCCGAGCGCGGCCGGATCGGCCGAATCGACCACCACATCGCACCACCTCGTTGCCATGGTCCGAAGGTAACGTCTGCGCAATGGCTCAGCTCGTTCTCGGTCCGGTGCTGCGGCACGTCGACTCCCTCTCGGCCACGGTGTGGGTCGAGACCGACGCGGCCTGCGAGGTCGCCGTCGCCGGCCATCGCGCCGAGACGTTCCAGGTCGGCGAGCAGCACTTCGCGCTGGTGGTGGTCGAAGGGCTGGAACCGGGCACGACCACGCCCTACGACGTGCGGCTGGACGGTGACGTGGTCTGGCCGCTGCCGGACTCGCCGTTCCCGGCCCCGAGCATCCGCACCACGCCGGTGCGGCGGCTGCTGTTCGGGTCGTGCCGCGCGGCCAAGGGCGAGGGCACGCCGGACAAGCTCGGGCCGGACGCGCTGGACGCGTACGCGTTGCGGATGAAGGACGAGCCGCAGGAGCGGTGGCCGGAGGCGCTGGTGCTGCTCGGCGACCAGGTCTACGCCGACGAGCCGACGCCGCGGATCAAGCGGTGGCTGGCCGAGCGCAGACCGGAGCCGGCGGGCGAGGTGGTGTCGTTCCGCGAGTACGCCGAGCTGTACCACGAGTCGTGGGCCGACCCCGAGATCCGCTGGCTGATGTCCGTCGTGCCGACGTCGATGATCTTCGACGACCACGACGTGCGCGACGACTGGAACACCTCGCGGACGTGGCGCGAGCAGATGGCGACCAAGCGCTGGTGGCCGGAGCGCATCCGGGCGGGACTCGCGTCGTACTGGGTCTACCAGCACCTGGGCAACCTCAGCCCGGACGAGCTGGCGACCGACGAGCTGTACGCCAAGGTGCGGTCCACCGGTGGTGACGTGCGGGAGTTGCTGGAGGACTTCGCCGAGCAGGCGGACCGGGAGGTCGACGGCGGCAAGTCGACGCGGTGGAGCTACCGGCGCGACTTCGGCCGCGTGCGGCTGCTGGTGATCGACACGCGCAGCGGGCGCATCCTGGCCGGGCCGCGGCGGCTGATGGTGGGCGACCGGGAGTTCGACTGGATCGAGGAGAACGCCCACGGCGACGTCGACCACCTGCTGGTGGGCTCGTCGCTGCCGTGGCTGATGCCGCACGCGTTGAGCCACTTCCAGTCGTTGAACGAGCGGATGGCCGGTCTGCCGGGGTGGCGCGGCCGGGTGGGCGAGAAGGTGCGGCAGGTCGCGGACCTGGAGCACTGGCCCGCGTTCCGGGCGTCGTTCGAGCGGATGGCACGGCTGGTGGAGCGGATCTCGGGGGCCGAGGACGCGCCGGGCACGGTGTGCGTGCTGTCGGGGGACGTGCACCACAGCTACGCGGCACGGGCGACGTTCGGCTCGTCGGTGCGGGCGAAGGTGTACCAGCTCGTGTGCTCGCCGGTGCACAACGAGCCGCCGTGGGTGTTCCGGCCGGCGTTCCGGTTGTCGTGGTCGAAGCCGATCGCGAGGCTGCTGCGGTGGTGGGCCGACCGGCGCGGCATCTCGCCGGACCCGGTGGCGTGGCAGAAGCTGAGCGGCCCTCACTTCGGCAACTCGGTCGGCGTGCTGGAGATCGACGGGCGCGCGGCGCGCTTCCGGTTGGAGACGGCGACGGGTGCGGGGTTGGCGGAGGTCACCGCCCTGGAGCTGTGAGTTTGTGTGCGCGGCGTGTGGTGATCGTCAGTAGCTTCTCCGGGCGCGTGAACCATCACAGCCCACCTGTTGGAGAAGCATCTTGAGAATGTTCGTTCGCGGCCTGCGCGCGTCGGGCCTGGTGGCGGCGGTGGTCGCCGCATCGGTGGCGTCGGTCGGCGTGGCGCCCGCGTCGGGGGCGTCGGTCGGCGTGGCTCCCACGTCGGTCGGCGTGGCCCGCGCGTCCGCTGCTCCCGTGCCCATCGGCGAGGTCCTCACCTGGGGCACGGCCGCGGTGGCGAAGGTCCCGATCCCCGAGGAGGCCAGGTCGGGGGTCACCGCCATCTCCGCCGGGTTCAAGCACAACCTGGCGATCAAGGACGGCAAGGTCCTGCTCTGGAGCAATCCGGGGTCGCTCGAAGGCGATCACCTCCGGGTGCCGCTGGCGCTGTGGGACGGGGTCGACGCGATCGCCGCCGGGACCTACCACAGCTTGGCGATCAAGGACGGCCAGGTGATCGCCTGGGGCCGGTCCCTGCTCACGCAGGTGCCCGCGGAGGCGACGTCCGGCGTCACCGCCATCGCCGCCGGCCAGCACTTCAGCCTGGCGGTCAAGGACGGCGGAGTCCTCGTCTGGGGCTGGGAGTCGGGCGGCGCCGGCATCAACTTCGGCCAGTTCGACGTGCCGAAGGAAGCGACGTCGGGCGTCACGGCGATCGCCGCGGGACTCGGTCACGCGCTGGCCCTCAAGAACGGCGGGGTCATCGCCTGGGGCTGGAACAAGTACGGCCAGGTCGACGTGCCGGAGGCCGCCCGGTCCGGTGTCGTCGCCATCGCCGCCGGCGCCCAGCACAACCTCGCGCTGAAGGACGACGGCGAGGTGATCGCCTGGGGCTGGAACGAGTACGAGCAGGCCTCGGTGCCCACGATCGCGTAGACGGGGGTCACCGCGATCGCCGCCGGGCAGATCCACAACACGGTGCTCAAGGACGGCAAGGTCATCGTCTGGAACTACAACGGCCAAGGGCAGATGGACGTGTCGACCCAGGTGCGTGAGGGCGGTATCCAGAAGATCAGCTCGGCCTACTACCACAACCTGGTGCTGAGGTGAGGCAGGGAGTGCTGAGGTGAGGCAGGGAGAAGTGCAGGGGTAGGAGATGAAGGTGCGGAGGTGAGCGCGTCCGCCGCCGGTACCGCTCTCTGCGGCGGCGGACGCACGTCCAGCCGGTTACTTGGTCGCCAGCCTCAACAAGGCCCACAGCTGCGCGATCGCGTCGTGGTCGCCGGTCGTCGGGGGCAGGTCGCGGTCCGGGATCCGGCCCCACAGCCAGCGGTACACCTGCATGGGGGTCCCGGTCACCTCGCCGTTCGCCGACGAGACCTCCCCGTCGGTGACGAGCCGGGCCACCGCCGGGTCGGGGCCGGTGGTGGCCAGCCACACCTTGTCGCCCGTGCGGATCGCCACCGTCCCCTCGCGCGTGCCGCGCACGCCGAGGATGTCGAGCCGGTGCCCCAGCCAGAGCGTGAGGATCTCGTCCACGCCGTCCTCGGCCACGTCGTCGTCCACCGGGTCGATCGGCAACCCGGCCGCCGCCTGCACGTCCATCCGGTGCACGGTCGACTCGTGCGCCAGCCGCCGTGCCCAGAAGTTGTGGTTGCGCTCGGCGGGCCACCACGTCTCGCACGGGTCGTCCGGCTCGTGCGGCCGCAACGCCCGCACCAGCGGCCGCACGCCCGCCCGCACGTACTCCGGCAACGGCTGCCCCGGCTCCGGGTCCTGTTGCCACACCAGGGGTTGGCTGCCTTCCCTCAGCCACGTCGCCACCATCCGGTACGTGCTGCCCACGTGTCGCGCGGTCTCCCCGAGGTTGAGCCCGGGGCACGCGGGCACCTGGCGTTCCGGGCGCTGTCCCTCGGCCGACGCCGCCAGGCGCTCGGCTTCGGCCTCCACTACGTCGATCAGGCGGTCGTAGGCGACCAGTCCCCTGCTCACAGTCCGTCCTCGTACATGATCTCGTCGACCAACTCGGTGAACTGCGCCGCTTGGCGCACCAGGTCGTCGGCTGCGCGCTGGGTGACCTGCCTGGTGATGCCCGCCAGCACGGCCGCGCGCGTCGCCGAGCACTCGGCGAAGAACGCGGCCCACTCGCGCAGCTCCGGCGCGAGGGAGGGCAGCAGGACCCACACGCTGGTCGGCTTGGCCCGGCCCCGGTGGGGTCGGCCCCTGGCCGCCAGCACGGCCGCCGCCGCCCGCATCGCGGCCAGGTAGGCCGTGGCGAAGCGGGTGGGCGGGTTCGGGTCCCGTTCGGCCTCGGTCAGGCACTCGCGGGCCTGTCCGAGCAGGGTCACCGCCGACGCCGGTGGTAGCGGGAGGGGAATGCGGCGGGGGAAGGTCTGAGTCATCTCGCGGCCTCCTCGCGGCGTCGGGACAGCGACGACCGCCGCGGGGAGACGGCGGCACTTGGTGGTGGGGCGCTTCCCCCGCCCCACCACCAAGGCATTGCTCGAACAAACGTTCGAGCAGGACCAGACTATCCTGCCGGCCCGGAACTCCTCAAGCCGACCGCCCGTGGTCTTATGAACAGGTGAGCGCACTCGACCACCCCGGCATCCGCAAGGTGGCCGCCGCACTGTCCGAGGCGGGCCATCATGATGCGGCGAACGGGATCCGCGTGTTGGCCGACGCCGTCCGCACCGCCGCCGCGGCGGCCGAGGCGGTGGGCGTGCCGGTCGGCGCGATCGCCAACAGCCTGATCTTCGCCGCGGTCCGCGACGGGGTCGCCACGCCGTTGCTCGTGCTCACCTCCGGCGCGCACCGCGCGGACACCGCGAAGCTCGCCGTGCTGGCGGGCGCGGACGCGATCGAACGGGCCACGCCCGCGTTCGTGCGCGAGCACACGGGGCAGGTGATCGGCGGCGTCTCCCCCGTGGGGCACCCGGCGCCGATCACGACGTTCGTGGACGTCGCGTTGGAGCAGTACGAGGTGGTGTGGGCAGCGGCCGGGCACCCCCACGCGGTGTACCCCACGACGTACGCGGGCCTGCTCGACCTGACCGGCGGCACATCCGCGGAGGTCGCGCAGTGACCGCCGCGCCGTCCCAGCGGGTCGTCGCGCTGTCCGCGCGGGAGTTGAGCTCCCGGCTGGACGAGGCGCTCGCGCTCTACGTCAGCGCGATGGAGTACCCGCCCGGCACGGCCGAGCAGCGCGCACCCATGTGGTTGGCGCACATGCTGCGCGACGGGTGGCGGTGCGTGGTGGCGCTGGGCGAGCAGGACGAGCTGATCGGGATCGGGTACGGGTACCGGGGTTCGGTCGGCCAGTGGTGGCACGAGCAGGTGCGGCACGGGTTGACGATGGTGTCCGGGCCGAGGGCGGTCGAGGAGTGGATGCACGACTACTTCGAGCTGACCGAGCTGCACGTGCTGCCGCGGGCGCAGGGGCGCGGGGTCGGCGAGCAGTTGCTGCGGAACCTGGTGGAGGGTGTGCCCAGCTCGCGGGTGCTGTTGTCCACGCCGGAGGGGCCCAGCAAGGCGTGGCGGTTGTACCGGCGGGTGGGGTTCGTGGACGTGCTGCGGCACTACCAGTTCACCGGCGATCCGAGGCCGTTTGCGGTGTTGGGGAGGGTTTTGCCGCTCGGGTGAGGGTGGGGGGAGCCCTGGGTGGTGGGTTAGAAGATCAAAAGATTGAAAGAGTCCTCGCCGGACGGGCAGATCAGCAGGATGACGGCTCTTTGGGTGGTTCTGCGCCGGGTCCGTTGTGGTGCGGGTTTCGTGTCATCCCACCGACCTCCCTACGGGCTACCACACGTATCAAGGGGGCAGGTATAGGTGAATGCCGCGAGGTATCGGTGAACAGGCCCCCTTGACACGCGCGGTAGGGCGGAGCCAGGTCGGCGGGATGACACGAAGCCCTTCCTTTGGGAAAGGGTGTGGGCAAGGGCGTGTCAGTGCACGAGGTGAGGGTGGGGGTAGGGCGCGGGGGGTTGAGCGGGATTTAGGGCGGGGGTTGGGGCGGGAGTTAGAAGGGGGAGACGAAGCCGGAGGCTTGGAGGTACTTGCCGGCGTTCAGGCCTTCGATCTTGCGCAGCTTCGAGTAGACGACCCGTTCGCCGAAGTTGCCCTCGACGGTGCGGACGTGGGTGGCCTTGCGGCCCGTCCGGTCGTACTTGACCTCTACGACGACGCCCACGTGGGCGTGCATGTCCGGGTAGTTGCCGTAGACGACGGCGTCGCCGGGTGCCACGTCGCGCTCGGAGATGTCCTTCCAGCGGCCGGTGGCCTTGCCCCACTTCTGCCAGTAGGTCGCCCAGTGGCCCTGGTCCAGGACGGAGGCGCCGGGTGCGGGGCGCATCGACGGCCGGTCCGGCACGCCGGCGGTGGTCCAGGCCCAGTTCACGAAGACGCCGCACCACTCGGCCGGGCGCAGCACGCCCTGGCCCGCCACCTGGTACTGCGGCGGGTAGTAGTTGCCGTTGCCCTCGCGTTGGCCGACCTGCCGCAGGGCGTTGTCGACGATGTCCTGCCGGACGCGCCACTCGGCCTGGTCGCCCAGCGGTTGGGCTTGGCCGAGGGCCGGTGACCCGGCGACCAGCAGCGCGCCGGCCAGTACCACGCCGAGTGCGGCACGCATCGCACGTCCGGTCATCAGGTCCCCCTACGGTCGTTCGCCCACAACATCAAACACCTGATCCGGTGACCTCGGCGTGAAACCGAGGTCACCGGGTCGGGTCAGAGTTCCGTGAGCCGTTCACGAAGAGTGTCCAACCCCATGGCCCCCATCTCCAAGGCCTGCCGGTGGAACGCCTTGAGGTCGAACGCGTCACCGTGCCGGGCGCGGGCGTCGTCGCGGGCCGCCAGCCACAGCCGCTCACCCAGCTTGTAGGACGGGGCCTGGCCCGGCCAGCCCAGGTAGCGGTCGATCTCGTCGTGCACGTGCGCCGGGTCGGTGATGGTGCGGGTCAGCATGAACTCCAGACCGAGGTCCGGGGTCCACCGCTCGCCCTCGTGGAAGCCGGTGCCCTTGGGGATCTCCAGCTCCAGGTGCATGCCGATGTCGATGATCACGCGGGCCGCGCGGAACAGGTGCGCGTCGAGCATGCCGAGCAGGTCGCCGTCGTCCCCGAGGTAGCCGAGCTCGCGCATCAGCCGCTCCGCGTACAGCGCCCAGCCCTCGCCGTGGCCCGACACCCAGCACATGAGGCTCTGGAACTCGTTCAGCTTGCCCGCCTGGTAGACGGCCGTGGCGACCTGGAGGTGGTGGCCGGGCACGCCCTCGTGGTAGACGGTCGTGACCTCGCGCCAGGTGGAGAAGGTCTCCTTGTCGTCCGGCACGGACCACCACATGCGGCCGGGACGGGAGAAGTCCGGCGTGGGGCCGCTGTAGTACGCGCCGACGCCACCGCCGGGCGGCGCGATGCGGCACTCCAGCTTCATCAGCTCGTCCGGCAGGTCGAAGTGCACGCCCCGCACGTCCTGCAACGCCTTGTCCGACAGCTCCTGCATCCACGAGCGCAGGCCGTCCTTGC
The DNA here is from genome assembly GCF_040295345.1 of Actinosynnema sp. NPDC002837. Lineage (NCBI taxonomy): Bacteria > Bacillati > Actinomycetota > Actinomycetes > Pseudonocardiales > Pseudonocardiaceae > Actinosynnema > Actinosynnema sp. NPDC002837. The sequence continues at coordinate 9,263 of NZ_JBEOVG010000051.1, read as the reverse complement.
CGTGCACCAGGTAGCGGGAGTCGGCGTCCAGCGCGGCGGCGGCCTCGGCGAGGGTGGCGCCCGGCTTGATCCGGTTCGCGACCTGCTTCATCTCGGTCTCGAGGCGGGTGAACTCCTCCCAGCCCCACTCGTAGGCCTCGGCCAGGTCGAGGCGGGACCCGGTGAAGTAGCGGGACTGGAGCCGGTAGACCTCCTCGCCGACGGCGTCCTTCTTCGGCGCCTTGGGCGCGAGGTCGTCGCGCAGGAACGCGGCCAGGTCGCCGTAGGACTCCGCGGCGGCCCTGGCGCCCGCTTCGAGCTCGGTGCGCAGCGCGCCGTCCACGGGGGCGTCGGCGATCAGGTTGGCGAAGAACGACTTGCCGCCGGCGCGACCCGCCCAGGTGTCGCACTGCTCGGCGACCTTGCTGACCTGCCGCAACGCCGAGACGTGGCCCTTGTCGGCGGCGTAGGCGAGACCCGCGCGCAGGTTCGCCACCGCGTCCGGCAGGGCGGTGAGCCGCTTGGCGATCACGGCCCAGTCGTCGGCGGTCTCGGTGGGCATCTGGTCGAACACCTCGCGCAGCGACTGCACCGGGCTCGCGATGACGTTGAGGTGGCCCTCCATCTGGCCGGCCTCGTGCAGCTCGACGTCGAGGCCGACCCGCTCCAGGAACACGGCCTTCGCGTCGGCCTCCGACTTGTCGGCGGGCTCGGCGGCGGTGATCGCGGCGAGCGCCTTCTGCGACAGCTCCTTGCGGGCGGCGTGCCCCTCCGGCGAGTAGTCGGTGAGCCGGTCGTCGTGGCCGGGCTTGCCGATGAACGTCGCGGTCAACGGGTCCGCGGCCGCGTAATCGGCTACGAACTGGTTGCTGATGCCGTGCACGCCGGCGGAGGAGGTTGCCATGAGCCGCACGTTACCTCCGGCCCATGTCCCTCCAACAGGTAATTAGCCACGCTCACGATCGGGTGTAGTCGGTCAACTTTTGACCGTGGCCGGCAGGATGGCCTGGTGCCCAGGGCCTCCGCGCTCCTCCTGCCGGTTCTCCTCCTCGCGCTGTTCGCGCTGACGGGGTGCGTCCGGCTGCACGCCGCCATGGCGTTGTCCACCGACGACCGCGTGTCCGGCGAGATCACCGCCGCCACCCCGCCGACCAAGGACAACGACCCCGGCCCGCAGCTGAAGGTGCCGAACGAGCTGGCCAGCCGGGTCAGCACCAAGCCGTACAAGGTGGACGACTACGTCGGCACGCAGCTGTCGTTCAACGGGCTGTCGTTCGACGAGGTGCGGGCGCTGTCGGTGGCGACGAGCGCGTCGTCGAGCCGCTACCAGCTGACGTTCCGGCGCTCCGGCGACCTGGTGACGCTGTCGGGGTCGGTCGACTTGACGCAGGTGCCGCCGGAGCGCGCCGACATCCAGGTGAAGATCAGCTTTCCGGGTGAAATCATCGACACGAACGGGCAGGAGGAGGACAACGCGACCATCGCGTGGTCCCCGAAGCCCGGCCAGGCGTCGATGTTGAGCGCCACGGTGCGCTACGCGGGCGCGAACTCGGTGTCGTACCTCGGCTGGACCATGCTGGTGGCCGGGCTGACCGGCGGGGCCGCGCTCATCGTGGTGATCCTCGCGATCGTCGCCCACCGCCGCCACCAAGTCGCCTGAAACACTGATTCGGTTCCGACGCCTGCCCGCCAGATCGACTGAGACCGGTCACGTCCGTTCCGACGCGCCGGGCCCGTCAGGTCGCCTGAGGCCAAGGTCGGGGGTCGGGATCCGGTCTTCGGTTACGCCCCGACGTCGCCTGGGGCCGTCATCGTTCACACCCCCGCGAGGTCGCGTCGATCGTTCGCGTCCTCATTCTCCGGCGATCACGCTTTTCGATCGTCGGAGAATCAGGGCGCGAACGGTCGACTTCCCGGCGACCTCGCCCGCGACGCCGGAGGCGGCGCAATTCTACAGAGCGCGGGCCGGGACAAGGCCCAGGCGGCCGACGATCTCCCTGGTCGCCTTCGACCGGTTGAAGGTGTAGAAGTGCAGGCACGGCACGCCCTCGGCGATCAGCCGCTCCCCCACCTCGGTCACCAGGTCGATGCCCGCCGCGCGGAAGCCCGCCGGGTCGTCGGCGTACGGGTCGAGGCGGCGCGCCACCGAGTCCGGGACGGACGCGCCCGACAGCTCCACCGTCTTGGCCAGGGTCCGAGGCGTCGTCAGCGGCATGATGCCGGGGATCAGCACGGTGTCGCAGCCACGCGCGGCGACGCGGTCGCGCAGGCGCAGGAAGTCCTCGGGCTCGAAGAACAGCTGCGCGATGGCGAAGTCGGCGCCGGCGCGCAGCTTGCGCACCAGGTACTCGGTGTCGGAGTCGAGGTCCGTCGACCGGGGGTGGCCGTACGGCGACGCCGCCACGCCGACGCAGAAGTCGCCCAGCTCACGGCACAGCCGGACGAGCTCCTCGGCGTAGGTCAGGCCCTCCGGGTGCGCCACCCACTCGCCGTTCGGGTCGCCAGGGGGGTCGCCGCGCACGGCGAGGATGTTGCGCACGCCGACGGCCGCGTACCAGCCGATGACGTTGCGCAGCTCGGCCACCGAGTGGTCGACCAGCGTGAGGTGGGCCATCGGCAGCAGGGTCGTCTCCTGCGCCACCCGGCTGGTGGTGCGGATCGTCCGGTCGCGCTGCGAGCCGCCCGCGCCGTAGGTGATGGACACGAAAGCCGGGTCGAACGCCTCCAGCTCGCGGATCGCCCGCCAGAGGATGGTCTCCTCGGACTCGTCGCGCGGGGGGAAGAACTCGACGGAGAACACGGGGGATCCCCGGTGCAGGCGTTCGACCACCGACGTCATGCCGCACAGCCTAGAGGTTCGCCCGAGGCGTGGAAGCAGGCTGTCACTGGATGGGACGAGCCCCCCGGTTGGGCACCCCGAAGTCGCAGAGGTGACCATAGACGGGTGCCGCCCCACCCGTTGGACCTCGAACTGCCCAAGCACGTCGACGAAGCGTTGGCCGCTTACCTGGCCGACCGCCGGGCACTGGGTGCGCGCATGGAGGAGAACTTCACGAGCGCGGTCGACGCGCTGGCCGACTTCGTCCTCGGCGGCGGCAAGCGGATCCGGCCCACGTTCGCCTGGTGGGGTTGGCGCGCCGCGGGTGGCGACCCGGAGGGCGAGCTGGCCGACGCCGTGCTCACGGCGGTCAGCTCGCTGGAGCTGATCCAGGCCTGCGCGCTGGTGCACGACGACCTGATGGACGCCTCCGAGACCCGCCGCGGCATGCCGACCGTGCACGTCCGGTTCGCCCGCAGGCACCGCGACGAGGGCTGGCTCGGCGAGCCGGAGCGGTTCGGGCTGGCCGCGTCCGTGCTGATCGGGGACGTGGCGCTGGCCTGGGCGGACGACATGCTGTTCGCCGCCGGCCTGCCGACCGACGCGTTGCAGCGGCTGAGCCTGCCGTGGCGGGACATGCGCACCGAGATGCTGGCCGGCCAGTACCTCGACGTGCTCACGCAGGCGCGCGGCGACAGCTCGCCGGCCGCGGCGCTGCGCATCGACCGGCTCAAGACCGCCGCCTACACCGTGGAACGGCCGCTGCACATGGGCGCGGCGATCGGCGGGGCGTCACCGGAGCTGGTGGACGGCCTGCGCTCGTTCGGCACGGACATCGGCGTGGCGTTCCAGCTGCGCGACGACCTGCTCGGCGTGTTCGGCGACCCGACGGTCACCGGCAAGCCCGCGGGCGACGACCTGCGCGAGGGCAAGCGGACGCTGCTGGTCGCGCTGGGCATGGAGTTCGGCGCGGACGTGCTGCACGAGGCGCTGGGCAAGCCCGACCTGGACGTGGCCACGGTGGACGAGGTGCGCGCGCGGCTGCGCGAGGTCGGCGCGGTGGACGCGGTCGAGGAGCGGATCGCCGAGCTGACCGAGTCGGCTCTGCGGGCGCTCGACCGGGCGCCGATCGCCGAACCGGCGGGTGAGCGGCTGGCGGAGCTGGCGATCAGCGCCACGAAGCGGACCTCCTGACGATGCGCACGGTCACCGGCCGCACGGACCACGTCGTCGTGGTCGGCGCGGGGCTGGCGGGGCTGTCCGCCGCGCTGCACCTGCTCGGCGCCGGTCGCCGGGTCACCGTGGTCGAGCGCGACGCCGTGCCCGGCGGTCGGGCCGGTCGGCTGGACCTGGGCGGCTACCGGTTCGACACCGGGCCGACCGTGCTGACCATGCCGGAGCTGGTGGACGAGGCGCTCGACGCGGTCGGCGACTCGCTCGCCGACCGGCTGGACCTGCGGCCCGTGCACCCCGCCTACCGGGCCCGCTTCGCCGACGGCAGCACGCTGGACGTGCACTCCGACGGCGAGGCGATGGAGGCCGAGGTGCGCCGGTTCGCCGGTCCCCGCGAGGCCGCGGGGTACCGGGCGCTGCGCCGCTGGCTGACCGAGCTGTACCGGGTGGAGCGCGAGCAGTTCATCGGCGCGAACTTCGACTCGCCGTTGTCCCTGCTCACGCCCCAGTTGGCGAGGCTGGCCGCGCTGCGCGGGTTCGGCAGGCTCGGGCCGTCGGTGGCGCGGTTCCTGCACGACGAGCGGTTGCAGCGGGTGTTCTCGTTCCAGTCGCTGTACGCGGGCGTGCCGCCGCGCAAGGCCCTCGCCGCGTACGCCGTCATCGCGTACATGGACACCATCGCGGGCGTGCACTACCCCGAGGGCGGGATGCGGGCGTTGCCGGACGCGTTGGCGGCGGCGGCCCGGGACGCGGGCGCGGACCTGCGGTTCCAGACGCCGGTGGCGTGGCTGGAGCGCATCGGCGGCCGGGTCACCGCGGTGCGCACCACGCACGGCGAGCGCATCCCGTGCGACGCGGTCGTGCTCACGCCGGACCTGCCCATGGCGTACCGCCTGCTCGGCCACCGGCCGCGCCGTCCCGTGCCGATCACGTGGTCGCCGTCGGCGGTCGTGCTGCACGCGGGCGTGGACCGGACGTGGCCGGAGCTGGCGCACCACACGCTGTTCTTCGGCCGCGAGTGGGACCGGACGTTCGACGAGCTGACCCGCCGCGGCACGTTGATGAGCGACCCGTCGTTGCTGGTCACGGCGCCGCCCGGGCAGGGGATGTTCGTGCTGGCGCCCGCGCCGAACCTGCGCGTCGGCCCGGTCGACTGGGACCGCGTCGGCCCGGCCTACCGAGACGAGCTGGTCGGCGTGCTGGAGGCGCGCGGGCTCACCGGGTTCGGCGACGCGATCGAGGTCGAGCACCTGGTCACGCCGGCGGACTGGGCCGCCATGGGCCTGGCCGCGGGCACCCCGTTCTCGGCCGCGCACACGTTCGCGCAGACCGGGCCGTTCCGGCCGCGCAACCTGGTCCTGGACAACGCGGTGCTGGCCGGCTGCGGCACCACGCCGGGCGTGGGCGTGCCGCCGGTGCTGATCTCCGGCAAGCTGGCCGCCCAGCGGATCACGGGGACGACGGGGGCGAGGTCGCGGCGCCCCGCGGCGGCGAGGCGGGCGCAGACCCGGCGCTGAGCGCGCGGGTGACGAGGCCGTCACGTCTGGCGTTGTGCGACGATGTCGGCGCGATGGCCGCGACCACGTCCCTCCCCCGATCGAGCGCCGCACTTGTCGAGCCGGTGCGGTCGTCGGCTACCCGGGCGGCGGACCGGCGGTGACCGACCTGGCCGCGGCGTACGCCCGCTGCCGCGAGCTGAACGCCCGGCACGGCCGCACGTTCTTCCTCGCCACCCGCCTGCTCACGCCCGCGCAGCGGCCCGCCGTGCACGCCCTGTACGGCTTCGCCCGGTGGGCCGACGAGATCGTGGACAGCGGCGACTCGGCCGACCCGGCCGGTGACCTCGCGCTGCTGGACGCCCAGCTGGCCGACGAGCTGGCGGGACGTCGGACCGGCCACCCGGTGCTCGCCGCGCTGGTGGACACCGTGCGCCGCTACTCGATCGACCCCGCGCTGTTCACCGCGTTCCTGACGTCCATGCGGATGGACCTGACCGTCACGTCCTACCCGGACTTCCCGGCGCTGGAGCGCTACGTGCACGGCTCGGCGGCGGTGATCGGGCTGCAGCTGCTGCCGGTGTTCGGGACGGTCGTGCCGCGCGCGGAGGCCGAGCCGTCCGCCGCCGCGCTGGGCCGCGCGTTCCAGCTGACGAACTTCCTGCGCGACGTCGGCGAGGACCTCGACCGGGGCCGGCTGTACCTGCCGCAGGACGTGCTGACGGCGTACGGCGTCGACCGGGAGCTGCTGGTGTGGTGCCGGCGGACCGGGAAGGCCGACCAGCGGGTGCGGCGGGTGACGGGGCACTTGGTCGCGCGCACGCTGGCCGAGTACCGGGAGGCCGAGGCGGGTGTGCCGATGCTGCGGCCCGTGTCGCGGCCGTGCGTGCGGACCGCGCTCACGCTGTACCGGGAGATCCTGGACGAGATCGCGGCGGCCGACTACCAGGTGCTGGACCGGCGGGTGGTGGTGCCGACCCCGCGGCGGCTGGCGGTGGCCGTGCCCGGGTTCGCGCGGGCGCTGGTGGCCAGGGCCACCGGGCGCTAGGCCGGGGGGCACGGCGTCCGGGCGGCTGGGCAGCCGCCCGGACGCGGACGGTCGTCTGGGGGTGGTGCGGTGCTCGTCAGAAGGCCAAGGCCTGTGCCCGCCGCTTCACCTCACGGCCGCGGTCGCCGCGCAACGCCTCGACGGGCGTGCCGGGCAGGGTCTCGTCCTCGGTGAACAGCCACCGGAGGATCTCCTCCGGGGAGAAGCCGGAGTCCCGCAGCACCGTGATGGTGCCGGGCAGGCCCTTCACCACGCCTCCGGCGGCGAGGAACTGCGCGGGGACGACGAGGACGCCGTTGCGCCGCTCGGCGATCAGCTGACCGTCGCGCAGCAACTGGTGGACTCGGTTGATGGGCAGGTCAAGACGCTCGGCGACCTCGGGGAGGGGCAGGACCTCCAGGTCGGGAGCCAGCACATCCGCAGCGGCAGGAATCGCACTCACGTGCGTCACGATGCCACAACGACGTGAACGACGCCCTGCGCCAACCGGGTGGTGGCGGTACACCCGCGGGTCGGGTTGCGGCTACCCCCTGTTTCACCCGACTTTGACACGGATCCCACAAGCGCGCGTGGGATGCTCCAGCGCACAGCACTCGGTCGGCACCACCCACCGTACGATCCACGGCTGTGGAAAGGTCGGCGACGAACGTGATCGGCGGGCTGCTCGAACAGCGCTACCGGGTAGGCGCCCTGGTCGCGCGGGGCGGCATGTCCACCGTCTACCGAGGTGTGGACACGCGCTTGGAGCGGACCGTGGCCATCAAGGTCATGGATCCCCGGTTCTCCGCCGACCCGCAGTTCGTGGCGAGGTTCGAGCGCGAGGCGCGGTCCGCGGCGAAGTTGCACCACCCCGGCGTGGTGCAGGTGCACGACCAGGGCGTGGACGAGGACCGGGTCTACCTGGTCATGGAGCTGGTCGACGGCGGCACGCTGCGCGACCTGCTCACCGCGCGCGGCAAGCTGGACGTGCCGCTGGCGCTCACCGTCATCGAGAAGATCCTCTCGCCGCTGGCCGCCGCCCACCGCGCGGACCTCGTGCACCGGGACGTGAAGCCGGAGAACGTGCTGATCGGGCCCGGCGGCACGGTGAAGGTCGCCGATTTCGGCCTCGTGCGCGCGGTGTCGACGGCGGGCGTGACCAGCGACACCATGATCCTGGGCACAGTCGCCTACCTGTCACCCGAACAGGTCACCACGGGCACCACGGACGCGCGCAGCGACGTGTACTCGGCGGGCGTGCTGCTGTACGAGATGTTGACCGGCGCGCCGCCGTACGTGGGCGACAACGCCATCTCGGTGGCCTACCGGCACGTGAACGACGAGGTGCCGCCGGTGCCGGACGTGCCCGCCGAGGTGGCGGAGCTGGTGCGCCGGGCGACCCGCAAGGAGCCGTTCCTGCGGCCCGCGGACGCCGAGTCGTTCCTGTCCGAGGTGGAGACCGCGCGGGCGAAGCTCGGCATCGCCGCCGTGGACGTGCCGGTGCCCGTCGCGGCGGCGGTCGCGGACGAGGCCACCGAGCACGTGCCGGCGCCGGTGAGCACGGCCGAGCAGACGTTGCGGGTGGAACCGGTGCGGGTGGGCGTGGGCGCGCCGTTCGCCGAGCCGACCGTGCCGGTGCACCGGCCGAACCCGCTCGTGCCGCCGGCGAGCGGTCCGCAGGGCACCAGGGCGATCTCCCGGGCCGAGCTGCTCGCGCCGCCCGAGCCCAAGCCGGCCGGCCCGACTCCCCCGGCCCGCCCGCGGCCCAAGAGACCGCCGAAGAAGAAGACGCCCGAGCAGCTCTACGAGGAGATGCGGGCGCGCGGCAAGCGGCAGTTCATCACGTGGCTCAGCGTCGTCGTGGTGGCCGCGATCCTGATCGGCGTCACGATCTGGTGGCTGGCCATCGGCCGGGTCGCGACCGTGCCGGACCTGGTCGGCCAGGACGAGACCGTCGCCACCGCGCTGCTGGACGAGGCGTCGCTGAAGAAGACGGTGCGCCGGGAGAACAGCGACACCGTGCCGAGCGGGCAGGTGATCAGCACCGACCCGCCCGCCGGGACGAAGGCCAACCAGGGCGACCTGGTGCGGCTCGTGGTGTCCGCGGGCAAGCCGGTGGTGCCGCAGGTCAACGGGGGCGTCGAGGTCGCCGCGGCCGAGCGGGAGATCACGTCGGTCGGGCTGAAAGCGCAGCTCAACCCCGCTGAGGACGAGTTCAGCGACCGCGTGCCCAAGGGCAAGGTCGTGACGTTGAAGCCGGCGCCGGGCACGCCGGTGCCGATCGGCTCGACGGTGACGATCGTGCTGAGCAAGGGCTCGGAGCCCAAGCCGGTGCCGAGCGTCACGGGCAAGACCAAGGACGAGGCGTTCGCCGAGCTGAGCGCGGCCGGGTTCGAGCCGGTCGAAGGCCCGACGGAGTTCTCCGACAAGGTCGACGGCGGCAAGGTGATCCGCACCGACCCGCCGGCGGGCACGAACCTGCCACCGGGCAACCGGCGGGTGACCGTGGTGGTGTCCGCGGACTCGGTGACCGTGCCCCAGGTCGAGGGCAAGTCGGTCAAGGAAGCGAAGAAGATCCTGGAAGAGGCCGGTCTCAAGGTCGACGTCCAGTTCAACGACCGCGACCGGGCACGCGTGGTCAACCAGTCCGTGCGGGCCGGTGAGCGCGTCCCGAAGGACACGAAGGTCACGATCATCGCTGTGTAGGCTGCGCCGCCTCCGGCGTCGCGACCCCTGAACGCCCGGTGGCCCCCGACTCGTGGAGTCGGGG
>NZ_JBEOVG010000050.1:0-65318 GCF_040295345.1 Actinosynnema sp. NPDC002837 | reverse complement strand
CCTCCGCGAACACCGGATAGGCGTCATAAAGACCACGACCCATACCCCGCCACTGCGAACCCTGACCCGAGAACACGAACGCCGTCTTGCCGGGCACGGCCTCACCGATCGGCACGTCGCCTCGGGCGAGCGCGTCGAGGTCCGCCGCGAGCGTGGCCGGATCGGTGAGCGCGGCGCGGTAGGGCAGCCGAGCCCGCGTGGCCAGGGCGGCGCCGACCGCCGGGTCCTCCGCGAACCCACGCAGCCGCCGTGCCTGCGCCCGCAACGCCTCCGGCGACCTCGCCGACAACAACCACGGCACGGCCTCCGGCGCCTCGACCGGCTCGGCGGGCACGTGTTCGAGGATCAGGTGCGCGTTCGTCCCGCTGATCCCGAAGGACGACACACCCGCACGACGCGGCCGGTCGACGTCGGGCCAGGGCGTGGCCTCGGTGAGGAGCCGGACGTCACCGGTCTCCCAGTCCACGTGCGTGGTGGGCCGGTCGACGTGCAGCGTCCGGGGCAGCACGCCGTGCCGCATCGCCATGATCATCTTGATCACGCCCGCGACACCCGCAGCCGCCTGCGTGTGACCGATGTTCGACTTCACCGAACCCAACCACAACGGCACCGAACGATCCTGACCGTAAGCCGCCAGAAGCGCCTGCGCCTCGATCGGATCACCCAACGTCGTACCAGTCCCATGCGCCTCCACAACATCCACATCGGACGCAGACAACCCCGCGTTCACCAACGCCTGCCGAATCACCCGCTCCTGAGACGGACCATTCGGCGCCGTCAACCCATTCGACGCACCATCCTGGTTCACCGCCGAACCCGCCACCACCGCCAACACCTGGTGACCACGCCGACGCGCGTCCGACAACCGCTCCAGCAGCACCAGACCGGCGCCCTCGGACCAGCTCGTGCCGTCGGCCGCGTCCGCGAACGACTTGATCCGCCCGTCCGCCGCCAGACCGCGCTGCCGGGAGAACTCCACGAACCCGGACGGCGTCGCCATCACCGTCACACCACCGGCCAGCGCCAGCGTGCACTCCCCCGACCGCAGCGCCTGCGCGGCCAGGTGCATCGCCACCAACGACGACGAGCACGCCGTGTCCACCGACACCGCCGGACCTTCCAAGCCCAACAGGTACGACACCCGCCCGGACGTCACGCTCGTCGCCGTGCCGGTCGACAGGTAGCCCTCCAGGTCGGGCGGCTGCGCCCCGGCGCCGTACCCGGACGACCAGATGCCGGTGAACACGCCCGTCCGGCTGCCCCGCAACGACGTCGGGTCGATCCCCGCGTGCTCGAACGCCTCCCACGCCGTCTCCAGCAAGACCCGCTGCTGCGGATCCATCGCCAACGCCTCACGCGGCGAGATCCCGAAGAACCCCGCGTCGAACCCGGCCGCGTCACGGAGGAATCCACCCGAACGCGTGTAGCTGGTGCCGGGCCCGCCCGCCGGGTCGTAGAGCCGGTCGAGGTCCCACCCGCGGTCGCCCGGGAAGTCGCCGATCGCGTCGACGCCGTCGGTGACCAGCCGCCACAGGTCCGCCGCCGAACCGACACCGCCCGGGTACCGGCACGCCATCCCGACCACCACGATCGGGTCATCCGCGGCGGCCACGGCGACGGGCGCGACGGCACGCCGTTCCCGGCCGAGCAGCAGCCCCCGCAGGTGGGTGGCGAGCGCGGACGGCGTCGGGTGGTCGAACGTCAGCGTGGCGGGCAGCTTCACGCCCAGCGCGGCGGCCAGCCGGTTGCGCAGCTCCACCGCCGTCAACGAGTCGAACCCGAGATCCCGGAACGCCCGGTTCGGCGCGACCCGGTCGGTGCGGCCCAGCACCACGGCGGTGTGCGTGCCGACCAGGTCGAGCACGACGGTGTGCTGCTCGGCCTCGGGCAACGACGCGAGCCGCCGCGCCAAGTCGGTGTCGGCGATCCGCCGCGCCCGCCGCGTCAACCCGCGCAACGACGGCGCGGTGAGGTCGAGCCGAGCGGGCACCACCGCGGGCGCGCCGTCGGCCAGCGCCACGTCGAACAGCGCCAACGCGTGCTCGGTCGACATCGGCACGATCCCGGACCGCTCCAAGCGGCGTTGATCGGCCTCGGTGAGATGCCCGGTCAGGCCGCTGGCCTGCTCCCACTGCCCCCACGCCAGCGACACCGCGGGCAGTCCCAGGGCGTGCCGGTGGCCGGCGAGCGCGTCCAGGAACGCGTTGGCGGCGGCGTAGTTGCCCTGCCCCGCCCCGCCGAGCACCCCGGCCGCCGACGAGAACAGCACGAACGCCTTCAGGTCGCGGGTCAGCTCGTGCAGGTGCCACGCGGCGTCCACCTTGGGCCGCAGCACGTCGTGCACGCGTTCGGGGGTCAGCGACGTCACCACGGCGTCGTCCAGCACGCCCGCCGCGTGCACGACCGCGCACAGGTCGGGGATCGTGGCGAGCACGTCGGCGAGCGCGGCCCGATCGGTCACGTCGCACGCGACCACCGACACGTCCGCGCCCTCGATCTCCACCTCACCGCCACGACGGCCGAGCAGCACCAGCCGCCGGGCGCCGTGCCGGGCCACGAGGTGCCTGGCCACCAGGACGCCCAGCGTGCCGGTGCCGCCGGTGATCAGCACGGTGCCGTCCAGGTCGAGCGCGCCCGGTGAGCCCGGCGCCCGGTCGAGCCGGGGCGCGAGCACCGCGTCGCCGCGGACCACCACCTGGAACTCGTCGGCCGGCACCCGGACCTCGCCGTCGTGGTCCACGTCGACCAGGGCGAACCGGCCGGGGTGCTCGGCCTCGGCCGCCCGCACCAAGCCCCAGACCGCGGCGGCGGCGAGGTCGGTCACCTCGCCCGGGCCGGCCGCGCCGCGCGTGACGATCGCGAGCTTCCCGTCCTCCGAGGTGCGCAGGAAGTCCTGCAGGACGGCCACCGTCCCGGCGACCAGGGTGTGCGCGGCCGCCACCGGATCGGCGCCCGGCGCGCTGACCACGTGGTGCACGGCGGTGTCTTCGAACGCGGGCGTGACCGGAACCCAGTCGAGGCGGAACACCCGGTTGTCCCGGGTTTGGAAGTCCGCCGTCATCGGCCGCACGGTCAGCGCGTCCACCACGGCCACCGGCTCACCCGCATCGGTGGTCAGCAGGACCCGGTAGGTGTCGGGAGTGGTCGGCGTGAGGCGCACGCGCGCCGCCGTCACCCCCGTCTTCAGCACGGCGACGCCGGCGAACGAGAACGGCAGCCGACCCGCCGCGGCCAGCGTGAGCGGCTGCAACGCGGCGTCCAGCAACGCGGGGTGCAGGCCGAAGCCGTCGCGGGCGTCCAGGGCGACCTCGGCGTACAGCTCGTCGCCGTGCCGCCACACCGCCCGCACGCCCTCGAACGCCGGGCCGTACTCGTAGCCCTGGGCCGCGAGGTCGTCGTAGAAGCCGGTGAGGTCGACTCGTTCGGCGTCCGGCGGCCACTCCAGCGGACGTGCCACGGGTGGGTCGACGTCGAGCGTGCCGGTGGCGTGCCGGACCCACTCGCCGTCGCGCCGGGAGTGGATGGCGACCGCCGTGCCGTCGACCACGACCTGGACCGGCACGGCGTCCTGCGCGGGCAGCACCAGCGGGGCTTCCAGCAGCAGTTCGGCCAGCACGGGCCGACCGACCTGGGCGCCCGCGCGCAGGGCGAGTTCCACGAAACCGGTGCCCGGCAGCAGCACCGACCCGTGAATGGCGTGATCGGCCAGCCACGGCTGAGTGGCCGTCGACAACCGCCCGGTGAGCACGACCCCGTGCCCGGCCGCGAGGTCCACGGCCGCGCCGAGCAGCGGGTGGTCGGCAGAGTCGAGACCTGCCGCGGTCACGTCCGCGGACCCTGGCCCCGGAGCCAGCCAGTAGCGGTCGTGCTGGAACGGGTAGGTCGGCAGGTCGACGTGACCGGCGGCGGGCCGGGGCCAGTCGACGTCCACACCGGCGACGAACAGCCGTGCCGCGGCGGTGGTGAAGTCGCCCTGGTCACGGCGCAGGGTGCCGGTCGCAACCGTGACGTCGAGCGCGGGCACCAGCACCGGGTGGGGGCTGACCTCGATGAACACGTCGTGCGCGGCGCCCGTCAACGCCGCCACGGCCCGGTCGAACCGCACCGGCTCGCGCAGGTTCCGGTACCAGTAGGCGGCATCGACGGTCCCGACCAACCCCTCGGTCACGGTCGAGTAGAACGGGATCCGCGCCGGCCGCGGGTCGATGTCCGCGAGGTCGGCGAGCAACCGCTCCCGAACCGCCTCCACCTGTGCCGAGTGCGCCGCGTAGTCCACCGGGAGAGCGCGGGCCCGGATGCCGTCGGCCTCGCAGGCCGCCACGAGCTCGGCGAGCGCGGCCGGATCGCCCGACACGACCACGGAGTCCGCCGCGTTGACCACCGCGACCGACAGCCGGTCACCCCACCGCGACAGCAGCTCCGAGTCCGGCGGCAACGACACCGACACCATCCCACCCCGACCGCTGATCGCGACCAAAGCCTTGCTGCGCAACGCAACCACCCGCGCCGCATCCTCCAACGACAGCGCCCCGGCCACGTACGCCGCCGCGATCTCACCCTGCGAATGCCCCACCACCGCATCCGGCTCGACGCCACGAGACCGCCACAACGCCGCCAACGACACCATCACCGCGAACAACGCCGGCTGCACCACGTCCACGCGATCCAACGCACCACCGCTCAACACCTCGACCAACGACCAGTCCACGTGCGGGGCCAACGCCCGCTCACACGCGTCCACCGCCTCCCGGAACACCGGCTCGGACGCGTAGAGGTCACGCCCCATCCCGACCCACTGCGCACCTTGGCCGGGGAACACGAACACCGACTTGCCCAACACCGACGCCGAGCCCGTCACCAACCCCGGATGCTCCCGACCCTCCGCCAAGGCGCCCAGGGCCGCCGGGTCCGACACCACCGCACGATGATCAAAACGCGCCCGACCGGCCAGCACCCGGGCCACGGCGGACTCGTCGGCCGCACCGACGGCCCGGGACAACCGGCGGGCCTGGTCGCGCAACGCCCGCTCGGACTTGCCGGTGATCACCCACGGCGTCCGGCCGCCGTCCCCACCCGGCTCCGCGTCGGTCTCGGGCGCCTGCTCGATGATGACGTGGGCGTTCGTGCCGCTCACCCCGAACGACGACACACCCGCCCGACGCGGACGACCGACCGCCGGCCACGGCACGGTGTCCGTCAGCAGCCGGATGTCCCCCGCCGTCCAGTCCACGTGCGGGGTCGGCTCGTCCACGTGCAACGTCCGCGGCAACCGACCGTGCCGCAACGCCATCACCATCTTGATCACACCCGCGACACCCGCCGCAGCCTGAGTGTGACCGATGTTGGACTTCACCGAACCCAACCACAACGGCACCGAACGATCCTGACCGTAAGTCGCCAGAAGCGCCTGCGCCTCGATCGGATCACCCAACGTGGTGCCCGTGCCGTGCGCTTCAACGGCGTCCACTTCGGACGGACGCACGCCGGCATTCGCCAGCGCCTGCCGGATCACCCGTTCCTGGGACGGCCCGTTCGGCGCGGTGAGGCCGTTCGACGCGCCATCCTGGTTCACCGCCGAACCGGCCAGCACCGCCAGCACGCGGTGACCGTTGCGGCGCGCGTCCGACAAGCGTTCCAGCAGCACCAGACCCGCGCCCTCACCCCAACTCGTGCCGTCGGCGGAAGCGGAGAACGGCTTGCACCGACCGTCGGCCGCCAACCCGCGCTGCCTCGAGAACTCGGTGAACCCCAGCGGGTTCACGATCACCGTCACGCCACCGGCCAGCGCCAGGTCGCACTCACCCGACCGCAACGCCTGCGCGGCCAAGTGCATCGCCACCAACGACGACGAGCACGCGGAGTCCACCGACACGGCCTGGCCGCGCAACCCGAGCAGGTAGGCGACGCGACCGGACGTGACGCTCGGTGAGATGCCGGTCGCCAGGTAGCCCTCGGCGTCACGCGGGGCCTGCTCGACCACGCCCCCGTACCCCGAGGACCACAGCCCGGTGAACACCCCCGTCTGGCTGCCCCGCAACGAGGTCGGGTCGATGCCCGCGTGCTCGATGGTCTCCCACGCGGTCTCCAGCAACACCCGCTGCTGCGGGTCCATCGCCAACGCCTCACGCGGCGAGATCCCGAAGAAGTCCGCGTCGAACCCGGCCGCGTCCGTCAGAAATCCACCGGAACGGGTGTAGCTCGTCCCTGGGTGGTCAGGGTCCGGGTGGTAAAGCCGGTCCAAGTCCCAACCACGATCGGTCGGGAAGTCCGTGATGGCGTCCACACCATCCATCACCAACCGCCACAAGTCATCCGGCGACTCCACACCACCCGGCAACCGACACCCCATACCCACGATCACGATCGGGTCGCCGTCCACCGCACGCACCACCGGTGCAACGACCTCCGCACGCGCGCCCGACAGCTCCAACCGCAGGTGTTCGACCAGTTCCTCGGGTGTCGGGTGGTCGAAGACGAGGGTCGCGGGCAGGCGGAGGCCGGTCGCCGTGGCGAGCCGGTTGCGCAGCTCCACGGCGGTCAGCGAGTCGAAGCCGAGATCGCGGAAGGCCAGCCGGGGCTTGATCGCCGACGCGTCGGTGTGCCCGAGCACGGCCGTGGTGTGGGTGGTGACGAGGGACAGCAGGTCGGTGTCGGGCGCGGTGGGAGGCGGGAGCGCGCGAGGTGCCCGGGTCGTCAGCTGGGCGGTCGTCACCGCGGGCTGCCCACTGGCGAGCGCCGCGTCGAACAGCGCCAGCGCGTGCTCCGTCGTCATCGGCGCGATGCCGGCGCGGGCGAAGCGCTCCTTGTCGGTCGCGGTGAGGTGCGCGGTCATGCCGGACGCCTCGGCCCAGTGGCCCCAGGCCATCGAGACGGCCGGCAGGCCGAGGGCGTGCCGGTGCCGGGCCAGGGCGTCCAGGTAGGAGTTGGCGGCGGCGTAGTTGGCCTGTCCGGCCGTGCCCAGGACGCCCGCGGCGGCGGAGAACAGCACGAACGCGTCCAGGTCGCCGGTCAGTTCGTGCAGGTGCCAGGCGCCGTCCACCTTGGGCCGCAGCACGCGGTCCAGCCGTTCGGGGGTGAGACCCTGCACCACCGCGTCGTCCAGCACCCCGGCCGCGTGCACCACGGCGTTCAGGTCGGGAATCGACGCCACCAGCTCCGCGACCTGCTCGCGGTCGGACACGTCACACGCGACCACGCGCACGTCGGCGTCCAGTTCCGGAGCCTCACCACCGCCGCGACTCGCCAACACCAGCCGCCGCACGCCGTGCCGGGTGACCAGGTGCCGTGCCAGCGCCCGCCCGAGCGTCCCCGTGCCGCCGGTGATCAGCACCGTGCCGTCGGCGAGCCGGGGCACGGTGAGCACCAGCTTGCCGACGTGCCCGGCCTGGCTCATCAGCCGGAACACGTCCACCGCGCGCCGGATGTCCCGGCCGGCCACGGGCGGCAACCGGAGCACGCCCGCATCGAACAGCTCCAGCACCGAGGTCAGCACGTCACCCAGGTGGGCGGGATCGGCGTCGTTGAGGTCGAACGCCCGGTAGTCCACGCCGTCGAGGACCCGGACGTCGGTCTTGCCCATCTCCACGAACCGGCCACCGGGCGCGAGCAGGCGCAACGACGCGTCGGTGAACTCGCCGGCCAACGAGTTCAGCACCACGTCCACCCGCGGGAACCGCTGCTCGAACTCCAACGTCCGCGACGACGCGATGTGGTCATCGGCCACACCCAAGCCACGCAACACGTCCCACTTGCCCGGACTCGCCGTCGCGAACACCTCCGCGCCCAGGTGCCGCGCCAGCTGGATCGCGGCCGTGCCGACACCACCCGCGCCGGAGTGGATCAACACCCGATCGCCCGGCCGGACGCGGCCGAGGTCCACCAGCCCGTGCCACGCGGTCAGGAACGCCACCGGCACCGCTGCGGCCTGCGCGAAGGACCAGCCGTCCGGGACCGGCGCGAGCACCCGCCCGTCGGCGACCGCCCGCGGCCCGAACGTGCCGGACGCGAGACCGAGCACCCGGTCGCCCACCCGCCACCGCGTGACGCCCGGCCCGACTTCGAGGACCGTCCCGGCCGCCTCGCCGCCCAACAGCGCCGGGTCCGGGTACATCCCCAACGCGACGAGCACGTCCCGGAAGTTCACCCCCGCCGCACGCACCCCGAGCCGCACCTGGCCCGGCTCCAACGGCACCTCGGCCACCTCGGCGAACGTGAGGTCGTCCAGGCTGCCGGTACCCGACTCGACCAGCCGCCACGGACCGTCGACCGACGCCGGCCGCGACGTGGACGACACCTGGCGGGGCGCCAGGACCGCGTCACCGCGGATCGCCAGCTCCACCTCGTCGCCCGCCACGGCCGCCGCCTCCGCCGCCCGCGCCACCGTCGCGTCGCCGTCCAGCTCCACCGCCACGAACCGGCCGGGGTGCTCGGCCGCGGCGCTGCGGACCAACCCCCGGACCGCCGCCCCCGCCGGGTCGTCCGCCCGGGTCGGCACCACCAGGCGCGTCCGGTCGTCGGTCGCCAGGAACTCCTGCACCAGGCCGAGCGCCCGTCGGGTGAGGTCGTGCACGGACTCGGGGTCGGCCGAACCGGTGAGCAGCGGCGCGAGGCGGACGGGCACGGGGGCGGACTCCACCACCGGCACCCATTCGGTGCGCAGCAGCGTGGTCGCCGATGCGGCTGCGGGTCGCACGGTCAGCGCGTCGATCGTGGCCACCGGTGCGCCCGCGAGGTCGGTCACCCTGACCGCGTAGGTGTCGGAGCCGGTGCGGGACAGGTGGACGCGGGCGGCCGAGACGCCCGTCGTGTGCACGGCGATGCCGGTGAACGAGAAGGGCAGGCGGAGGCGGTCGTCCGGGTGCAGCAGGATCACCGGTTGCAGCGCGGCGTCGAGCAGTGCCGGGTGCAGGCCGAACCTGGCGCCGTCCGGCACCTGGATCTCGGCGAACAGCTCGTCGTCACCGCGCCACAACGCCCGCACGCCTCGGAACGCCGGGCCGTACGCGTAACCGAGGTCGGCGAGGTAGTCGTAGAAGCCGTCCGGGTCGACCTGTTCTCCCGTGGGCTCCCACGCCGAAGTGGACGCGGCCTGCGCGCGGTCGAGCGTGCCGGAGGCGTGGCGGACCCACTCGCCGTCGACGCGGGAGTGCACGGTGACCGGTCGGCGATCCGCGTGGTCGGGCGCGCCCACGGACACCTGGACGTGCGCCGGGCGTTCGGTCACGGTGAGCGGCACGTGCAGCACGAGGTCCGCGACGACCGGGCAGCCCAGCGCCCGTCCCGCTTCGCCGGCCAGTTCCGCGAACGCCGTGCCGGGCAGCAGCACGGCCCCGTTGACGGCGTGGTCGGCCAGCCACGGGTGCGTCCGGGTCGAGAGGCGGCCGGTGAGCACCGCACCCTGGTCGTCCGGCAGGTCCACCGACGCGTCCAGCAAGGGGTGGCCCAGCGTGGGCCCGCCGGTGCCCGGCAGGAGCCAGTAGCGCGTGCGCTGGAACGGGTAGGTCGGCAGCGCGATCCGCCCCGCGGTCGGCTTGGGCAGCGGGTAGCCGTGCACGACCAGGGTGGCCAGGGCGCCGCGGAAGTCGCTCCGCTCGCGCCGGAGCGTGCCGGTGGCGACCCTGACGTCCAACGTGGGCACCAGCACCGGATGCGGGCTCACCTCGATGAACACGTCATGCCCGGCCTGCGTCAGCGCATCGACCGCTCGGTCGAACCGCACCGGTTCACGCAGGTTCCGGTACCAGTAGGCGGCATCGACGGTCTCCACCAAGCCGTCCGCCACTGTGGAGTAGAACGGGATCCGGGCCGGTGCGGGGTCGATGACGGCCAGGTCGGCGAGCAGTCGTTCCCGGACCGCCTCGACCTGGGCCGAGTGCGCCGCGTAGTCCACCGGGATCCGCCGGGCGTGCACGCCCTCCCGCTCGCACAGCTCCAGCAGCTCGTCCAACGCACCGGGCTCGCCCGACACCACCACCGCGGACGCCGAGTTCACCACCGCGACGCTCAGCCTGGCACCCCACCCCGACAACAGCTCCGAGTCCGGCGGCAACGACACCGACACCATCCCGCCTCGACCGCTGATCGCGACCAAAGCCTTGCTGCGCAACGCAACCACCCGCGCCGCGTCCTCCAACGACAGCGCCCCGGCCACATACGCCGCCGCGATCTCACCCTGCGAATGCCCCACCACGGCGTCCGGCTCGACGCCGCGAGACCGCCACAACGCCGCCAGCGAGACCATCATCGCGAACAACGCGGGCTGCACCACGTCCACGCGATCCAACGACCCGCCGCTCAACACCTCGACCAACGACCACTCGACGTGCGGCGCCAACGCCCGCTCACACGCGTCCACCGCCTCCCGGAACACCGGCTCGGACGCGTAGAGGTCACGCCCCATCCCGACCCACTGCGCACCTTGGCCGGGGAACACGAACACCGACTTGCCCAACACCGACGCCGAGCCCGTCACCAACCCCGGATGCTCCCGACCCTCCGCCAACGCACCCAGACCAGCCGGGTCCAACACCACCGCACGGTGATCGAACCGCGCCCGACCAGCCAGGACGCGTCCGATCTCGTCGTGGTCCCCGGGGTGTTCGGCGACGAAGTCCCGCAGCCGCCGAGCCTGGTCGCGCAGCGCCTCCGGCGTCTTGGCCGACAGCAGCCACAGCTGCTCGGCCTCCACCGGCCGCGCGTCCTCCGGAGCCTGCTCGATGATCGTGTGCGCGTTCGTGCCGCTGATGCCGAACGCGGACACCGCCGCCCGCCGAGGGCGTTCGGCGTCGGGCCAGGCGACGGACTCGGTCAGCAGCCGGACGTTCCCGGCCTCCCAGTCCACGTGCGGCGTCGGCTCGTCCACGTGCAGCGTCTTCGGCAGCACGCCGTGCCGCAGAGCCATCACCATCTTGATCACGCCGGCCGCGCCCGCCGCCGCCTGCGTGTGACCGATGTTCGACTTCACCGACCCCAGCCACAAGGGTTCGGACCGATCCCGGCCGTAGGTCGCCAGGAGCGCCTGCGCCTCGATCGGATCACCCAGCGTGGTGCCCGTGCCGTGCGCCTCCACCGCGTCCACATCGGACGGTGACAGCCCGGCGTTCGCCAAGGCCTGCCGGATCACCTGCTCCTGGGACGGCCCGTTCGGCGCGGTCAACCCGTTCGACGCGCCGTCCTGGTTGACGGCGGTCCCCCGCACGACGGCCAGCACGTGGTGGCCGTTGCGCCGGGCGTCGGACAGTCGTTCCACCAGCAGCAGGCCCGCGCCCTCGGCCCACCCGGCGCCGTCGGCGGCGGCGGCGAAGGACTTGCTGCGGCCGTCCGGCGCGCTCGCGCCCTGCCGGGACATCTCGGTGAACAACGACGGCGTGGCGTTGACCGTGACCCCGCCGGCCAGCGCGAGATCGCACTCGCCCGACCGCAGCGCCTGCGCGGCCAGGTGCAGCGCGACCAGCGACGACGAGCACCCGGTGTCCAGCGACAGCGCCGCGCCGACCAGGCCGAGCAGGTAGGAGAGCCGGCCGGAGCCGATGCTGGTCGCCGTCCCGGTGACCTGGTAGCCCTCCAGGTCGTCCGGGATCGACCCGGCGGCGTACCCGGTGGACCAGATGCCGGTGAACACGCCCGTCCGACTGCCCTGCAACGACGTCGGGTCGATCCCCGCGTGCTCGAACGCCTCCCACGCCGTCTCCAACAACACCCGCTGCTGCGGATCCATCGCCAACGCCTCACGCGGCGAGATCCCGAAGAACCCCGCGTCGAACCCGCCCGCGTCGGTCAGGAACCCGCCGTGCCGGGTGGACGACGTGCGCGGCCGGGCCGACGTGGGGTCGAACAGGCCGTCCAGGTCCCAGCCCCGGTCCCCGGGGAACCCGCCGATGGCGTCGACGCCCTCGGACACCAACCGCCACAGGTCGTCCGGCGACTCGACGCCACCGGGGAACCGGCAGCCCATGCCGACGATCGCGATCGGCTCGTCGGTCGCCGCCGCGGCCGTGGTGGCACGAGCCGCGCGCTCACCGCGCAGGTGTGCGGCGAGCCGTTCGGGCGTGGGGTGGTCGAAGACCACGGTGGACGGCAGCCGCCTGCCCAGGGCGGTGGTGAGGCGGTTGCGCAGTTCGACGGCGGTCAGCGAGTCGAAGCCGAGTTCCCGGAACGCCCGCCGGGTGTCGACGGCCTCCGGCGAGGCGTGGCCCAGCACGGCCGCCGTGTGGGTGGTGACCACGTCGAGCACGTCGAGCACGTCGACGTCGGACGTCACGCCCGGCTCGACCGGTTCCTCCCGGCCCTGGGCCTCGGGCAGGTCGGCGAGCAGCCTGCTCGGCCGCGCGCGGGTGTAGGCGGGGGCGAACTCCGCCCAGTCGACCGGGGTGACCACGGCGTGCGGCACGTCCTGGTCGAGCACGTCGCGCAACGCCGCCAGCGCACGCCCGGACGGCATCTCGCCCAGGCCGAGCAGCCGCCGCTGCCGCTGCACGGACTCCAGCGAGGCCATGCCGCCCTCGGCCCAGATGCCCCAGGCCACCGACGTGGTCGCCCGGCCCTCGGCGCGGTGCCGGGCGGCGAGGGCGTCGAGGAACGCGTTGCCCGCCGCGTAGGCCGCGCCGTGCCCGTCGCCCCAGACGCCGGCCGTCGACGAGAACAGCACGAACGCGTCGAGGTCGGGCAGCAGGTCGGCCAGGTGCGTCGCGCCGGCGACCTTGGCGGTGATCACGTCGGCGAAACCGGCCACGTCGTCGTCGGCCAGCCGACCGGACCTGATCACGCCTGCCGCGTGGAACACCGACCGCACGTCGCCGACCTCGTCCAGCAACGCCGCCAGCGCCGCCCGGTCCGCCACGTCGCACGCGGCCACCGTGACCCGCGTGCCGGCGGCGGCCAGCTCGTCGCGCAGCCCGGTCGCGCCGGGGGCGTCCGGCCCGCCGCGGCTGACCAGCACCACGTGCTCGGCGCCCTGGCCGGCGAGCCAGCGGGCCACCTGAGCGCCGAGCGCGCCCGTGCCGCCGGTGATCAGGGTGGTGCCCTCGGGCCGCCACGCCCGGACCGCCGGGGTGGGCCGGGCCCGGCGCAGCCTGCGCGCGAAGACGCCCTCGGCGCGGATCGACACCTGGTCTTCCCGTCCGACGATCGCGGCGAGCAGGCGGCGCACGCCCGACGCGTCCGGGGTCGCCGGGACGTCGACGAGCCCGCCCCACCGGTCGGGGAACTCCAGCGCGGCCGACGTGCCCAGTCCCCACACCAGCGCCTGTCGCGGGCGATCGTCGAACGCGCCGCTCGTCACGCACCACAGCGGGGCGTCGAGGTCCCGCACGGCGGCCAACGTCCGCGCCAGGCCGACCGGCACGGCCGGGTGGTCCGGGTGCGGCGACTCGTCCAGCGCCAGGAACGACAGCACGCCGTCGACCCGCTGCGCCGTCTCGACCACCTCGACGCCGCTGTCCCGCAACGCCTCCACCGCCGCGTCGACCCACGGGTGCCCGCCGTCGGGCCGCAGCACCAGCCACCGCCCGGCCGGAGCCGAGGTGGGCGTGACGGGCGTCCACGTGACCTCGTACCGCCACGGGTCCGCGGTGGGCGCGGTGGACGTGAGCCAGTACGGCTCGTGCTGGAAGGCGTAGGTCGGCACGTCCGCGCGACCGGCCGGCGGCAGCGCGGGAGTCCAGTCGACGTCCACGCCCGCGACGAACAGCCGGCCGGCCGCCGCGAGGAACTCCCCGGGCCCGCCCCGGTCTCGGCGCAGCGTGCCGGTGGCGACCGTGACGTCCAGGGTGGGCACCAGCACCGGGTGCGGGCTGACCTCTACGAACACGTCGTGCCCGGCGTCCGTCAACGCCTGGACGGCACGGTCGAACCGCACCGGCTCCCGCAGGTTCCGGTACCAGTACCCGGCATCGACGGTCCCGACCAGCCCTTCGGTCACCGTGGAGTAGAACGGGATCCGCGCCGGCCGCGGGCCGATGTCCGCGAGGTCGGCGAGCAACCGCTCCCGAACCGCCTCCACCTGTGCCGAGTGCGCCGCGTAGTCCACCGGGATCCGCCGGGCGTGCACGCCCTCCCGTTCACACAGCTCCAGCAGCTCGTCCAACGCGCCCGGTTCACCCGACACGACCACCGTGGACGCCGAGTTCACCACGGCGACCGTCAGCCGATCACCCCAGTGTGACAACAACCCGGAATCCGGCGGCAACGACACCGACACCATGCCGCCGAGACCGGAGATCGCGACCAAAGCCTTGCTGCGCAACGCAACCACCCGCGCCGCGTCCTCCAACGACAGCGCCCCGGCGACCTGCGCCGCCGCGATCTCACCCTGCGAGTGCCCCACCACCGCGGCCGGCTCGACACCGAACGACCGCCACAGCGCGGCCAACGACACCATCACCGCGAACAACGCGGGCTGCACCACATCCACCCGGTCCAGCGCCCCGCCGTTCAACACCTCGACCAACGACCAGTCGACGTGCGGCGCGAGCGCCCTCTCGCACGCGTCGACCGCATCCCGGAACACCGGCTCCGACGCATACAGGTCACGGCCCATGCCGACCCACTGCGCGCCCTGACCCGGGAACACGAACACCAGGTCGCCGGTGGTGGCCGGCGGGGCGGGCGGTGGCGGGGCAGCGAGCAGTTCGGCCCGATCCGCGCCGACCAGCACGGCGCGGTGGCGGAACCGGGCACGGGTGGCCAGCTCACCGGCGATCGCGGCGACCGGCACGTCCGGGTGCGTGAGCGCGTGCTCGCGCAGCCGTTCGACCTGGGCGTGCAGTGCCGCCTCGGTCTTCGCGCTCACCAGCCACGGCACCGTCCGGACTTCGCCGACCCGCGGCACGACGGCGTCCGGCGCCTGCTGGAGCACGAGGTGGGCGTTCGTGCCGCTGATCCCGAACGCCGAGACGGCCGCGCGCCGGGGACGTTCGGTGTCGGGCCAGGTGGCGGACTCGGTGAGGAGCCGGATGTCGCCTGCCGTCCAGTCCACGTGCGGCGTCGGCTCGTCCACGTGCAACGTCCGCGGCAGCACACCGTGCCGCAAGGCCATCACCATCTTGATCACACCCGCGACACCCGCCGCGGCTTGCGTGTGGCCGATGTTCGACTTCACCGAACCCAACCACAACGGCACCGAACGATCCTGACCATAAGTCGCCAGAAGCGCCTGCGCCTCGATCGGATCACCCAACGTGGTGCCGGTCCCGTGCGCCTCCACCGCGTCCACATCGGACGGTGCCAGCCCGGCGTTCGCCAGTGCCTGCCGGATCACGCGTTCCTGAGACGGCCCGTTCGGCGCGGTCAACCCGTTCGACGCACCGTCCTGGTTCACCGCCGAACCGGCCACCACCGCCAACACCCGATGACCACGCCGACGCGCGTCCGACAACCGCTCCAACAGCACCAGACCCGCGCCCTCGCCCCAGCTCGTGCCGTCGGCGGAAGCGGAGAACGGCTTGCTGCGGCCGTCCGGCGCGAGCCCGCGCTGCCGCGAGAACTCGGTGAAGATGACCGGCGTCGCCATCACCGTCACGCCACCGGCCAACGCCAGGTCGCACTCGCCGGCCCGCAGCGCCTGCGCCGCCAGGTGGATCGCCACCAGGGACGACGAGCACGCGGTGTCGATCGACAGCGCCGGTCCGCGCAGACCCAGGTGGTAGGCGACGCGGCCGGACGTCACGCTCGTCGCCGTGCCGGTGACCAGGTAGCCCTCGACGTCCTCGGGCACCGGCGCGCCGACCGCGTACCCGGAGGACCAGATGCCGGTGAACACGCCGGTGCGGCTGCCGTGCAACGAGGTCGGGTCGATGCCCGCGTGCTCGAACGTCTCCCACGCCGTCTCCAGCACCAGGCGCTGCTGCGGGTCCATCGCCACGGCCTCGCGCGGCGAGATCCCGAAGAACGCGGCGTCGAACCCGCCCGCGTCGGCCAGGAACCCGCCCTTGGCCACGGCGCTCGTGCCGCCGCTGCGCAGCTCCGGGTCGTGCAGCCGGGCGAGGTCCCAGCCGCGGTCGGCCGGGAAGTCGCCGATCGCGTCCACCTCGGCGGTGACCAGGCGCCACAGGTCGTCCGGCGACGCCACGCCGCCGGGGAACCGGCACCCCATCCCCACGATGACGATCGGGTCGTCGTCCACCGCCGCCACGACGTCCGGCACGTCCGCGACACCGTCACCCAGGTGCGCCACCAGTTCCGCGGGCGTCGGGTAGTCGTAGATCAGGCCGGACGGCAGCCGCAGGCCGAGCGCGCTGTTGATGCGGTCGCGCAGCGCGACACCCATCACGGAGTCGAAACCCAGGTCCTTGAACGTCAGCGTCGGGTCGATCTCGGCCGCGTCGGCGTGCCCGAGGACCGCGGCGATGGCGGCGGTGACCTGGTCGGCCGGATCGGCGGTCGGTCCGGCCGGCGCTTCGGGCGTGACGTCGCCGAGCCAGTGCCGCCGGCGTTGGAACGCGTAGGTCGGCAGGTCGGCAGGCTCCACCCCCGCCGGGAACGCGGGCGTGAAGTCGACGTGCCCGCCCGCCACGAACACCCGGCCCAACGCGGCCAGGAACTCCGCCCGGCCGCCCTCGTCGCGGCGGAGGGTGCCGGTGGCCACCGGGACGTCCAGGGTCGGCGCCAGCACCGGGTGCGGGCTCACCTCGACGAGCACGTCGTGGCCGTCGGCGGCCAGCGCGGCGGTGGCCAGGTCGAAGCGGACCGGCTCGCGCAGGTTGCGGTACCAGTAGTCGGCGTCGAGGCCGGCGGTGTCGAGCGGCCCGCCGGTGACCGCCGAGTAGAACGGCACGTCGCCGCGCCGCGGTCGCACGTCGGCGAGGTCGTCCAGCAGCCGTCGCCGAATGGCGGACACCTGCGCCGAATGGGCGGCGTAATCCACCGGAATGGCGCGCGCCCGAATGCCGGCCGCCTCGCACGCCGCCGACAACTCGGCCAGCGCGGCGGGCGTGCCGGACACCACGACCGAGCCGGGCGCATTTACCACCGCAACTGTCAACTGACCATTCCACCGCGCCACGAATTGCTCGGCCTCATCGACCGGAAGTGTGACGGAAATCATTCCGCCCTGTCCGGCCAATGAGACCAGCGCGCGGCTGCGCAATGCCACGACGCGCGCCGCGTCGGCCAACGACAATGCGCCGGCCACGTGCGCGGCGGCGATTTCGCCTTGGGAATGGCCGACCACCGCGTCCGGTTCCACGCCGTGGGAGCGCCACAGCGCGGCCAGCGACACCATCACCGAGAAGAGCGCCGGCTGCACCACGTCGACCCGGTCCAGCGCGTCGCCGTGCAGGACGTCCACCAGCGACCAGTCGGTGTGGGGCGCGAGCGCGGCGGCGCAGGCGTCGATGCGCTCGCGGAACACCGGCTCGGTCGCGTACAGCTCGCGGCCCATGCCGACCCACTGCGCGCCCTGACCGGGGAAGACGAACGCGGTCCGGCCCAGGTCGGCGGCCCGGCCGGTGACCAGGTCCGGCGCCGGGCGGCCCTCGGCGAGCGCATTGAGCGGTGCTCGGCCGAGGAGCACGGCGCGGTGCGCGAAATGCGTGCGGGTGGTCGCCAACGCGTGGCCGACCTCGGCGGACGTCAGGTCGGGGTGGGCGGCGAGGTGGTCGCGCAATCGCCCGGCCTGCGCCCGCAGCGCCTGCTCGGTGCGGCCCGACAGCACCCACGGCACCACGCCCGACGCCGGTCCGGACTCGGCCCGCTCCCGGTCCGGGGGTTGGGCGAGGACCACGTGCGCGTTCGTGCCGCCCATGCCGAAGGCCGACACGCCCGCGATCAACGGCCGGTCGGCGCGCGGCCACGGGGTCAGCTCGGTCTGGACCCGCAGCTTCAGCGCGTCGAACGGGATGTCGGGGTTGGGCGTGACGTGGTTCAGGCTGGCGGGCAGGGCGCGGTGGCGGATGCTCAGCACGGTCTTGAGCAGGCCGACGATGCCCGCCGCCCCCTCCAGGTGGCCGACGTTGGTCTTCGCCGAGCCGACGAGCAGCTCGGTGGTGCGCCCGGCGTGCGCGGCGCCGAGGCCCGCGGCTTCGACCGGGTCGCCGACCGGGGTGCCGGTGCCGTGCAGCTCGACGTACTGCACGTCGTCGGGGCGGACGTCCGCGCCGGCCAGGGCGTCGGCGATGACCTGGGCCTGGGCGTCGGCGCTCGGCGTGGTCAGGCTGCGGGTCGGTCCGTCGTTGTTCACCGCGCTGCCGAGGATCACCGCGTGCACCGGGTCGCCGTCCGCGAGCGCCCTGGCCAGCGGCTTGAGCACGACCACGCCGCCGCCCTCGCCGCGGGCGAACCCGTTGGCGCGGGCGTCGAAGGTGTGGCTGCGACCGTCCGGTGACAGCCCGCCGAACTCGATCCCGCTCGTCTCGCGACCGGCGGCGAGGTTGAGGTTCACCCCGCCCGCCAGGGCGAGCGCCGTCTCGCCGCGCCGCAGGCTCTCGACCGCCAGGTGCACCGCGACCAGCGCGGACGACTGCGCCGCGTCCACGGTCAGGCTCGGCCCGCGCACGCCGAGGAAGTGCGACACGCGGTTGGCGATGACGCCCCGGTTCGTGCCGGTCATCGTGTGCGGGGTGACGTGGGCCGGGTAGCTCAGCGTGGTGTAGTCGTCCCAGGTCGCGCCGATGAACACGCCCGTGCGGCCACCGGTGAGCGTGCCGGGGACGATCCGCGCGTCCTCCAGGGCTTCCCACGCCAGCTCCAGGGCCAGCCGCTGCTGCGGGTCCATCGCGGCGGCCTCGCGGGGCGAGACGCCGAAGAAGGCCGCGTCGAAGGCGTCGACCCGGTCCAGGAAGCCCGCGGGCAGGTCGCCCGCCCGGCCGGGCGGCGGCGGGGTGATCGCGTCCAGGCCGTCGCGCAGCAGCCGCCAGAACGCCGCGGTGTCCGGCGCGCCGGGCAACCGGCAGGACATTCCGACGATCGCGATCCGGTCGTCCCCACGAGACATTTCCCCACCCATCGGGTCACCCTGTTCCGCTCGCGAGAATTCGAGACGGTTCCCGGACGAAAGCAATGCGGCCCGCGACCACCGCAACGTCGCGCAGTTGTTCCCCGGCGGCGGAGAAAGGACGACCCGAACGTACCTCGGTTCCGCACGGCCCGGCTACCGGCGCATAGCGCTTCCGTCGACCACGCATCGGGTTTCCGATCGTGCCACTGGCACCGGCGACGCGATTCGGCTTCAATGCCGCCGCGCTCGCCGACAAGGCGCGCGCCATCACTCATCCTGGTATCAGCGGTACTGGCATTCGCGATGACCCGGTGGTTCCGCCGGGTGTTTCCCGCCCGCCGGACGGCCCCGTCGCGCCGTGGTCGCCCGCCGCGCGACGGCGGCGCAGGACAGCAGCATGGAAGTTGTCGGACCGGCGCGCGGCCAAGGACATTGAGTCGACCGAAGAGAGCTCCGCCACCGCAGCGAGGTGAACGCCCATGGCCCACCGGCCCGTCATCGGGACCGACCGGATCACCAGACCGGGACGGCTGATCGTCGGCAGCGTCATCGCCGGCGTGCTGCTGTCCGTGCTGTGGTCCTACGAGTTCGTCGACCACGTGATCGGCGCGAACGTCGCCAACGCGCTGCTCGGCGAGGACGCCGCGAGCGCCTCGATCGCGGGCACCGCCGCCGGCCTGGTGTTCGCGTTCGTCTCAGGGCTCGCGGGCACGTTCACCGCGTGCAACATCGCCATGGCGGCGTCGATCGGACCGATGAGCGAAGCCGGCGGGGCCTCCCAGGGCACGCTGCGGTCACTGCTGCGGCCGTTGGGCTTCTTCACCGCGGGCATGGTCGGCGTGTCGGCGGTCTACGGCGCGGTCGGCGTGCTCATCGGGCCGGGCCTGCCGCAGCTGTCGGGCGCGATGATCGGCGACATGCCCGTGCGGCTGGTGCAGTCGGCCGTGGTGTTCGGTCTCGTCGGCCTGGCGATGGCCTACCTCGGGCTCGCCGCCCTCGGCGTGCTGCCCGACGTGTTCCGCGACCGGCCGGTGGCCCGGGTGGTGGTGCTCGGCGCGCTGGTCGGCGCGTTCCTCATCGGCCGGCCCTACCCGATGTTCATCAAGCTGTTCCGCTCCGCCGTCGACTCCGGCAACCCGCTCTTCGGCGCGGGCACGTTCGTGCTCCAGTCCGTCGGCAACGTCCTGCTCGTCACCATCGTGTTCGCGGCGCTCGCCCTCGGCACCAAGGGCCGGTTCCTGCGGTGGTTCGGCTCCAACAGCCGCCGCTCGACCGTGGTCAGCGCGGCGCTGCTCATCTCGCTCGGTGTGTTCCTGCTCGTGTACTGGGACGTCCGCGTCCCGTCGATCTTCGGGATCGGCTGGTTCCCGACCATGCCCTACAACTGACAAAAGGAGCTGATCGTGTCCGCGACAATCGCTGCCTCGACGACCACGAGGTCTGAGTCCCCCATCCGGAACGGGGCGATGGCCGGACTCGCCGGCGGCCTCGTGTTCGGGCTGTTGATGGCCGGTCTGGGCTCCCTGCCGATGGTCGGCATGCTGATCGGCGTCGAGAACGCCTTCGTCGGCTTCATCGTCCACATGGTGATCTCCGCGATCGCCGGCGCCGGCTTCGGCGTCCTGACCCGCAACCTGGGCATGATGCCGCCCGTCTACATCGCGAGCATGCTCTACGGCGCGGTGCTCTGGATCCTCGGCGCCCTGATCATCATGCCGCTGTGGTTGAGCGTGACCGCCGACCCGATGATGAGCGAGATGGTGTTCGTCGTCGAAGGTCCCCAGTGGGTCAGCCTGTTCGGCCACACGGTCGGCTACGGCCTGACGACGGGCGCCGTGCTGCTCGCGCTGCGCGGCCACGCCAAGTAGTGCCACCGCGCCCGGGTCCCGTCGCACCCATCGCGGCGGGCTCGGGCCGTCCACTGCGGGATCACGCAGTGCCGCCGTTCACCGACCGCCCCCCGAGCGGTCGGTGAACGGCTAGCGTGAACACCATGGCGCACATCGATCTCGGCATGGACGAGACCCTGTTCCCCGGCATCCGGGGCCTGATGCGATTCCGCCCCGAGACGGCCAAGCCGCTCAACGAGTTGGCCGAAGTCCTGCTGCGCTCGCCGAACTCGCTGCCCGCCGGCGAGCGCGAGCTGATCGCGGCCTACGTGTCGAGGTTGAACTCGTGCCGGTTCTGCGGTGACTCGCACTCGGCGTTCGCCGCCGCGCAACTCGACGAGGGCATGGCCCTGGTGGAGCAGGTGCGGGACGACCTCGACACCGCGCCGGTGTCGGAGAAGCTGCGGGCGCTGCTGCGGATCGCGGGCGCGACGCAGCAGTCGGGCCTCAAGGTCACCATCGACCTGGTCGACGCGGCCCGGGCGCACGGCGCCACCGACGTGGAGATCCACGACACCGTGCTGATCGCGGCGGCGTTCTGCATGTTCAACCGGTACGTCGACGGCCTCGGCACGCTCGCGCTGGACGACCCGGAGGGGTACGGCGAAGCGGCCCGGCGGATCGTGGCGCACGGCTACATCGACTCGGTGTAGTCCTCGGCCGGTCGGTCGCGGGCCGACCGGCGCCACCGCACCAGCGGGTAGGACAGCAGCACCAGGGCCACGAACGGCACGCCGACCTGCCACGCCGGGCCGAACGCCTCGGTGAACGCCGTCGCCACCACCACCAGCACCACGTACAGCAGGCTCAGCACCGAGGTCACCGGCGCGCCCGGCAACCGGACCGACGCGGGCGGCAGGCCGCGGCGGGCGCGCCGGAACGCCAGGTGGCTCACGAAGATCAGCATCCACGCCACCATGCCGCTGAACAGCGCGATGCCGAGCAGCACCGGGAACGCCGCGTCCGGCGACAGCGCGGCGGCCACCGCCGCGGCGGCCAGGCCGGCGGTCGACGCGAGCACCGCGTTCACCGGGCTGCCCCGATCGGTCACGGCGGCGAGTGCCTTCGGCGCGTAGCGGTCCAGTGCGAGCGAGTGCATCGTCCTCGACGCCAGGTAGAGCGTGGTGTTCGCGGCGGACAGCGCGGCCGTGAGGATGACGAGGTTCATCAGGCCGGCGGCGGCCGGGACGCCGATCGAGGCGAACAGCGCCACGAACGGGCTCTCCGCCACCCCGTCGACCGCCGCCGCCTCCGTCCACGGCACGATCGCCACGATGATCCCGGTGGCCAGCACGTAGAACAACCCCAGCCGCAGCACCACCCGCCGGGCCGCGCGCGGGATGTCACGGACCGGGCTGCGCGACTCGGCGGCCGTCATCGCCACCGACTCCACCCCGCCGTAGCTGAACGTCGCCACGCTGACCGCCAGCAGCACGCCCGTCAGCCCGTTGGGCATGAACCCGCCGTGGTCCGTCCACGCCGACAGCCCGGCCGCGTCCTGCCCCGGCAGCCCGAACACCACGTAGAGCACGCCGAGCACGAGGAAGACGACCAGCGCCGTCACCTTGACCATCGCGAACCAGTACTCGACCTCGCCGAACAGCCGCACGGCCGCGAAGTTGACGCCCAGGATCGCCACCGAGAACAGGCAGACCGACGCCCACAAGGGCACCTGCGGCCACCAGTACCGGACGTAGAGCCCGGCCGCGACCACCTCGCCGCCGACCGTGATCACCTGGGTCGCCCAGTAGCACCACCGCTGGACGTACCCGACCAACGGCCCGGCGTACCGCGCGCCGACCGCGCCGAACCCGCCCGCCTGCGGGTGCACCACGACCATCTCGGCCACCGCGTAAGCCACCGCGACGGCGGCGAGCGCCCCCACCAGGTAGACCAGCACGACCGCCGGGCCGGCCATCGAGATGGCGAGGCTGGAACCGAGGAACAACCCCGTGCCGATGGTGCCGCCGAGCGAGATCATGCCGATCTGGCGGCTGGTCAGCTGCCGGAGCAGCCCGCCGTTCGCGTGGTCCGCCAAGACGTCCTCCGCCGGTCGCACGGTCCGCGGGCAGCGCGACAGTGCCACCGAACCGGAGGCCGCGCCATCGACCGCGGCATCGCCGCTACGGCTGACCGAAGACCCTCAGCGGGTGTGACGTCGTGGCCGGCCGTCGTCGTCCGTGCTGAGCCACGACCCGTCGCCGCGCGGCTCGACGTCGTAGGCGTCGCGGGACGGGGTGTCGAGCGTGCCGCGCACCTCTCCGGTGCGCACGTCCACGAGGTGGTGCCGGTGCCACTCCTCCTCGTCCTCGGTCTCACCGCCGAGGACGACGATCGCGGTGTCGGCGTCGAGGTAGCCGCCGGCCCACTCCACGTACACCTCCTCGGGGTCGTGGCCGAACGACTCCACCGGCACCCGGACGACGACCTCGCCGTCGGGGTGGGTGTGGAAGGCGACGTCCTCCTGCTCGTGGTGGACGGTCATGAAGTGGCCGCCGTCGGGAGCCAGGTCCACCAGGCTGCGGTCGGACCAGGGGTAGGCGGCCACGTCGAGGCCGTCCGGCACGAGACGACCGCGGTACACCTGCGAACCGTCCTGCCCCTCGCCGACGTCGAGCAGCACGTGCACGCCGTCCGGGTGGGCGAACTGGCTCCCGCCGTGCCCGGCGCAGGCAAGCTCCGCCGCAGCGGTCAGGTCACCCGTCGCGGCGGAGAGGACGACCCACCGGTCCGGCCCGCGTCCCGCCATGGCGTCGGGCAGGTAGAGCCACACCTCCGTGCCGTCGGCCGAGAACCGGCAGTTCGCCGCCGACGCGGCCCGCCGCGCGGAACCGGGGCCGAAACCCCACCGCCACAACGCCTTGCCGGCCCGGTCGACGCACACCACCTCGTCACCGGTCGCGTACACCGCGCGGCCCAGGTCCGGCGCCACGTCGTGGCCGTCCGGCTCGACCCCGGTCGGGAGCTCGAACACGGCGACCGAGTCCGCCACCGCGCCATCGGGGAAGTCGAACGCGTGGATGGCGCCGTCCAGGAATCGGGTCACCACATCGGTCATGGTCACGTTGCGGAGCCTAGTCAACGCCGCGCCGGTCCTCACTGGAGGGTGGCGGGCCGTTCGGCGGCAGCGGATCGTTCGAACCGGAACGGGGCCAGGGCGTCGTCGCGGTCCTCGCCCAGGACCTCGGCCGCCACCAGGTCGCCCGCGTGCAGGCACAGGGTCGCGCCGCTGTGCGAGACCGCGAAGTGGAAGTTCGGCAGTTCGAGCACCCGGCCCAGCACCGGCAGGCCGTCGAACGGGATGGGCCGCTCCCCTACCCGGACGCTCTCCACGGACGCCGCGCGGACGCCGGGGTAGAGCGCACGGCCCGCCTCTACCACCTCCTCCACCGCCGAGGGTTCCACGCTGATCTCGCCGGTGTCGGACGCGCGGGCCGCGTCGTCGACCTCGGGGGTGTGCAGCAAGAGCCGCCCACCGCCGTCCGGGCGCAGGTGGACGTGCGGCGCGTGGACGACCCGTGCCACCGCCACCGCGACCGGCGAGGTGTAGACGAGCACACCGCGGGTGTTGCGCATCGGCAGCGCCAACCCGGCCAGTTCCGCGATCCGCGCGGCTTGCGGCCCGGCGCAGTCCACCACCGCGTCGGCGCGCAGCCGCCGTCCCGAGGCGAGCCCGACCGAGCGCACCGAGTCCGCCACCACCTCCAGGTCCGTCACCGCGTCGTCGCGCACGACCTCCGCGCCGGCGGCCGTCGACAGCAGGTGCCCGATCAGCCGGGTCGGCTCGACCCAGCCCTCGCGCGGGAAGTACGCGATCCCGTCGTCGGGCAGCGCGGCCGGGTCCAGGTCGGGTTCGAGGTCCAACGCCTCGGCCCGGTCGAGCCACCGCGCCTCGTAGCCGTAGTCGAGGACACCGGCGACCTTCCGGCTCAGCTCCGCCCGGTCGGCGGCGGTGGCGGCCCACTCCAGGTTGCCGGTCTCGTGGTACCAGTCGCCGTGCGGCACGTCGGCCGCCAACCGCCGGTGGGCTTGCATGCCCGTCACGCTGAAGTCGTGGTACGAGCGGGGTTGCTTGCCGCAGGAGTTCGTCCACGAGAACGTCGCGCCGGACGTGCCGCCGCCGGGCGCGCCCGCGTCGACCACGGTGACCCGGGCGCCTCTCCTCGTCAGCGAGGCGGCCACCGCCGCGCCGTAGACACCCGCGCCGATGACGACCACGTGCGCGACCATGACGTCCTGCCTCCCGTGCTCGGCCGGAGCTGTTCCCCTTGTGGCACTTCAGGTATAGCACGCGGTCGCGACGCGTTCGGGTGGTCATGCGGGCCGCGCGGAAACTTCCGGCCGGGCCGTGGCGAGGACTCGGCCGAACGCCGCGCAGGCGATCGTGAACAGGACGATGGGCGGCGCGGGCAGCAGCCACACGGACAGGCCGAGCACGACCAGGGATGCCGCCAGGCACAGGCCGCTCAGCGATCGCGACCGCGTGACCAGGTCCGGCGCCGACCGCGCGACGAGCACGCACACCAGGCCACCGAAGACCAGCGCGGCGGCCATGACGAGCGACATGCCCCGGTCGAGGTCGAGCAGGCTGCGCCGGACACCGGCGATCTCCGTGCCGTACTCGCGCATCGCCACGAGGGCGGAACTCGCGGCGGGGTCCTCGGGGCGTGACGCCAGCAGCGCCGCGGTGGCCAGGTGGCCCACACCCGTGACGACCCACGCCCACGCGCCGATCCGGAACACCTTCAACGCCCGGTGCGCCATGGCTCCGACCACCCTCCCCGTTGTCCATACACGACTGTATGTTTTATCCATACAGTCCTGTATGTCAATAGACCACAGCGCGAGTCGGGCCCCGGGGGTGGTCGGTTCACCGCTCCGCAGCGCTCAGCCGACCAGTCCCGTCGTCGCGTGCGGCCCTACCGCCGGTTCGAGCAGCGACAACGTCCGCTGCCGCGCGTCGAGACCGACGCGGATGCCGACCGGCATCGGCAGGTTCGGGCCGGCATGCCCGAACTCGACGTTGCCCAAAACCGGGAGGTCACGGTCGCCGAGGACGTCGAGGACTATCTCGGACAGGGTCGGTGACGCGCCGGGTTCCAGTCCGCTGATCTCGCGCGGAACCCCGATGACCATGCCGGAGATCCGATCGAGGATGCCGCAGTGTCGCATCACCTGCAGGTAGCTCCAGACATGCGAGGCCAGGCCGCCCATCTCCTCCCAGAAGAGCACCGCGCCCTCGAACCACTCGAGCGGCAGCGCGAAACGCGTCGCCTGCGCCAGCACGATGCGATTGATCACCCCGCCGATCAGCCGACCTTCGGCACGGCCAGGACGCCAGCACTCCCACGACGGGCTCGCGGGCAGCGCACCGATCGCCGCGGTACCGGTCAGCAACCTGGAGTAGAGCTCCTCGAGTTCCGCTCGGCGCGCCACGGGCGCGGACTGCCAGTGCCCGCCGAAGCCGGGGACCGCCATGTCGGCGTGGAACCCGACCAGACCCGTGCGCGCGTAGAGCACCAGGTGCAGCAGCGAGAGGTCGCTGTAGCCCAGGATCGGCTTGGGGTCGGCCCTGATCGCCTCGACGTCGATCAGGTCGAGGTAGCCGAGCGCCGTCTGGCCACCGTCACTCGCGATGATCGCGCGCACCTCGGGATCACGCAGAAGCCCGTTGAGCTCCCCGGCGATCTCCGCCGGCGTGGCCGCGCTCCACCAATGGCGCCGCCCTGCTTCGAGCAGAGGTGCCCGGCGCACGCGGAATCCCATCCGTTCGAGCACGACCACCGTCCGCTCGACGTTGGGCTCGTGAGCGGCCGGCAGCGGACCGGACAGCGATGCGATGACCACGAGATCCCCGGGCCTCAGGGCACGCGGTCGAAGCAGTCGGGGCAGTGCGGAACCGGTCATGGCGTGAGTGTCACCAGTGCCCTTGGGACGGTCACGCGATTTTCGCGCGCCTGCAAGGCACCGGGCCGGTGCTGCCGCGGCGAGCACCCACCCGGTGAACCATCCCGCTCAGAGCACTAGCGGACGGCGGCCAGCCGGTCGATGAGGTGCTTCAGGCCCGCCCGCCCGCGCGGACCTTCCACCGCGACCTCGGGCACCACCCCGGCGGCGACGCGGCGCAGCTCCGCCCAGCCGAGGTACGCCGCGTAGGCCAGGACCGCCTGTCGACGTGCCACCGCGGGCGTGAGGCCGAGTTCGGCGTAGATCTCGGCGAGGAACGCGATCCGCCGCTCGATCACCCTGGTCAGCACCGGCGCGATCACGGGGTCGTCGGCGTGCGCCACGAGCGCGGGCTCCAGGCCGGGGACGACCTCCGCGCCGAGCGCCGTCCGCAGCCCTTCGCGGAGCTTCTCCTCCGGGTCGTCGAGCGAGGCGAGCCGGGCGATGAAGTCGGCGGTGGTGCGCTGCTCCCACAGCTCCACCGCCGCCACGAGCAAGGCCTCGCGGTCCTTGAAGTGCCAGTAGAAGCTGCCGCGCGTGATGCCGAGCTCCCCGGCGAGCACGTCGACGGCCACCGCCGCCACCCCGCCCCGGGCCAGGGCGCGCAGCGCCGCCATCGTCCAGTCCTCGCGGGTGACGCGTCCTCTCGCCATGGCCCGAACAGTAGTGTCCGGGCGGTTCGCGGCGCGCAAAAGTTTCACTACAGCGCGGCGAAATTGTCCGACCACCATTCCCGCGCGCCCGGTCGTGGTCCGAATCACACCCGCTAGCATGCGCTGGTGAGCGATTCCGGTTTCGTCCTGCGTCGACGTGACCTGGCGTTGCCCGAGAGGACCGTCCCGCTCACCGAGATAACCGCGCGCACCGGCCGGACACCCCGGTTCGAGTTGTTCCGACTGCTGGTGCGACTGCTGGTCGACCGGGACGGCGTGGTCCTGCTGTCCGGTCCGGTCGACTGGCGTGAGCTGCGTGAACGGCACCCGGACGCGGCCCGGTGGCACGAGGCGTCCCGACCGGCGGACCTGGCCTGCTCGCTGGGACCGCGGTTCTCCTGCGTCCCCTTGGACGACCTGTTCCGCGACCCGCACGAGGATTTCGTCACGATGGACGAGCACGGCGTGGTGGTCACCGCCGCCCGACGCCCGCGACGATTACCCGCGGGACGGCCGCTGTTCATCCGGTTCCCCGCGCACTTCCCGCTTCTCATCGGATCCGACGAAGCCATTCGCCGCCTGGTGCCCGCCGAACTGTCGTCGAACGTGCACCGGGCCCGCGACACCCGCGTCGACTACGCCGCATTCCACCACTTGTGGCACGGCCCACCGCCTGCGGAGTACTTCGACGTCGACAACCTCCTCCGAATCCGCGAGGAGTGGAACAGCCTCTTCCTCGCTTGCGGAATCGGGAAAGCGCTCGGCCGCGCGCACGCGAAAGCCGTCCTCAACGGCGGCGCGCGCGACTTCGTCGGCACGTTGCTCGACGACGCCACTCCCGTCGACGACGAGCACACGATCACCCTCGTGCCGGAACCCACGGACGCGCAGTGCGCCGCGGACATGGCGCCGCTATTGGCGACGATGAACCGCGCGCGGTGGCTGGCCTTCCGCGCCGGCTACCTCTACCGCAGACCCGAGGGCCACTCCGTCCTCGACCTCATGGAGCACGGCGACGCCACTGGCTGGGCTCTGGCCGCCAGGGAGCAGGACTGGGCCTCGGCACGGGCCCTCGCCGAGGCCCAGCTCGCCGACGGCCCGCCGGACGCCCGGCTCGGCGAGGCGTGCGACCGGATCACCCGCGAGGCCCTGGTCGACCCGCCGACCATCCGCGAGGACGACCTGGCGCTGACCGTGGCCCGCGCCCTGGCCCGCACCGGGCGGGACGCGGAGGCAGCCGCCCTGTGCCGCCGCGTGGTGGCCGAGCGCACGGCACGCCTCGGCCCCGACCACCCCGGCACCAGGGACGCGGCCAACGCGCTCGTGCCCGATCACGCGCCGCGATCGAAACGGCGGTGGTGGCCCCTCTGACCGGCGGAAAGCCGACGGCCATAATCATCACCGCGATCCACCGGCCCCGACGAAGATTCATATTCCACCATCACCGCGAAATCGCGGTCGATCTCCCGCGCTGACAAAACGCGGCCCTTCAGGCACGATCCGAGCAACGGATACGATGGCCGTGATGCCTCGTGACGCGGAATGTGACGGCGGCCTCGGTCGCGCCGGGGTTGCGGGCCCGGATGGCCCGCCGCACGATGGGCAACTCACCGCCGAGCGGGCGAGGACGTGGGAGTGAGCACTGTGCACGCGGTAACGCGCCGACCGGGTCGGCGCCCGTCGGACGACGGAGGCGACCGCCGGTGAGGCGCACCGGTGGCCGCGGGCTCGGCACGTCGGCGATGCTGGTGGTCGTGGCGGTCGGCGCGGTGGTCGCCGGGTCGCTCGCCGTGGTGACCTCCGCGCTCAGCGACCGGCCGACGCGACCCGCGGCCCTGTCGACGTCGTCCTCGACCGCGCCGCCGTCACCGTCGCCGTCGTCCACGACGGTCGAGCCGCCGCCCCCGGTGGTGGACCCGTGCGCCGAGAAGATCGCCGCGCTGCCGCTGCGGGCCCGGCTGGCGCAGTCCCTCGTCGTCGGAGTGGACCCGCGCGGGCCCGCCGACGCCCTCACCGTCGTGCGGAACGAGCAGGTGGGCGGGATCTTCATCGGCGGTGACGACGTCGGCCTGCTCAGCGCCGGCGCGCTCGCGCCCGTGCACGCCGCGTCCGCCCTCCCGCTGACCGTCGCCGTGGACGACGAGGGCGGGCGGGTGCAGCGGCTGGAGGCGCTGGACGGCTCGATGCCCAGCGCCCGGCGGATGGCGGCCGACCTGTCGCCGGACGAGGTCCGCGCGGTGGCCCGGGACCGGGGCCTCGCGCTGCGCGAGCGCGGCGTGACCACCGACCTGGCGCCCGTGCTGGACACCAGCGGCCAACCCGACCGCACGGTCATCGGCGACCGCTCGTTCAGCCCGGACCCGAACACCGCGCTGGGGTACGCGCTGGCGTTCGCCGAGGGGTTGCACAACGCGGGCGTCACGCCGGTGGTCAAGCACTTCCCCGGCCACGGCAACACGACGGGCGACTCGCACCTCGGCGCGGTCACCTCGCCCCCGCTGGCCGCGCTGCGCGACACCGACCTCGTCCCGTACCGGCACCTGCCGCGGTTCGGCGACGTGGTGGTGATGCTGGGCCACATCGACGTGCCCGGCCTGACCGGCGGCGTGCCCGCCACCCTCAGCCCGGAGGCGTACGCGCTGCTGCGCGGCGAGTTCGGCTTCACGGGTCCCGCGATGACAGACGACCTGGGCGCGATGCGCGCGGTGACCGACCGGGTCGGCCTGCCCGACGCGGTCACGCAGGCGCTCGCGGCCGGCGCGGACATCGCGCTGTGGTCGTCGGGCGGCCGGGTGGGCGAGGTGCTCGACCACCTGGAAGGCGCGGTCGCCTCGGGCGCCCTGCCGCAGGCCCGCGTGGACGAGGCCGTGCGCCGGGTGCTCGCCGCCAAGCAGGTGTGCTGAGTCACGCCAGGGCGCCTCATATGCTGGCGGTGACGTTCCAGCAGGGGGAGGCACCGGCAGTGCGATACGTGGCCATCGGCGACAGCTTCACCGAAGGGGTCGGCGACGAGCGCCCCGACGGCACGCCAAGGGGTTGGGCCGACCTGGTGGCGGAGGGGCTGGCCGTCGCGCTCGGCGAGACCGTCCACTACGCCAACCTCGCCGTCCGGGGCCGCCTGCTCGAGCCGATCGTCACCGGCCAGCTCGACGCGGCGCTGGCCCTCACGCCCGCGCCCACGCTGATCACCCTCAACGGTGGCGGCAACGACATGATGCGGCCCGGGGTCGACCTGGCCCGGCTGGTCCGGCTGACCGGGCAGGCGGTCGAGCGGTGCGCGTCGGCCGGGGTGCGGTTGGTGCTGCTCAGCGGGGCCGACCCGTCGCAGCGGCTGCCGTTCGGCCGCACCGTCCACCGCCGGGGCGTGCTGCTGACGGCGGCGATCAAGGAGCTGGCCGCGCGGCGCGGCGTGCTGCTCGTGGACGCGTTCAACGACGTCGAGGTCCGCCGGGCCGAGTACTGGTCGCCGGACCGGCTGCACCTCAACGCCGCCGGGCACCGACGGGTCGCGTCCCTGGTGCTCAAGGCCCTCGGGCACGTCACGGAGGCGCACGCGGTCGACCCGGGCCCCGCCGCCCGCCGCAGCCTGCTCGCCGAGACCCGGTACTACCGCGAGCACGTCCTGCCCTGGGTGAACCGCCGGATCCGGGGCATCTCGTCCGGTGACGACGTGCCCGGCAAGCACACCGACTGGGTGCCCGTCGAGGCCAGGCCGCTCGTCTGACCTGCCGTGCGGCCGTGATCCCACCACGAGGTCACGGCCGCCACGTGGGCCGACCCGTTGCGACGAGCGCCCGACTCCCGCCATGATGACGGTTCGTCAGTACTCGACCAACAATGGTGGTGGTCTGGTGAACAAGTACCGGATGGTGGTCGCCGGGCTCGCGGCGGCACTGGTCGCGAGCATCGCGCCTGCCGCGCCCGCGCAGGCGGCGACGACCCTGCCCGCGACGAACTTCCGCCTCAAGGCCACCGCCTACTCGGGGCTG
This sequence comes from Actinosynnema sp. NPDC002837, assembly GCF_040295345.1. NCBI lineage: Bacteria > Bacillati > Actinomycetota > Actinomycetes > Pseudonocardiales > Pseudonocardiaceae > Actinosynnema > Actinosynnema sp. NPDC002837. The sequence continues at coordinate 33,910 of NZ_JBEOVG010000050.1, read as the reverse complement.
ATCGACGACCTGGACGCCGCGCTGCCCAACGTCAGCGTGCCGACCGTCGTCGGCGACGGCAACCGCGCCGCCACCTCGTGCTCCCCCGCCGCGGCCAACCGCGTGGCCGCGTTCTGCTGGAACAGCGGTGACGACGACGTCGCGTACTGGATGCCGCAGGGCATCACGACGACCGCGGACGCGTACGGCGAGGCGACCTACGAGGGTTCCACCGCGGTCCTGGTCAGCTGGTACGACAACGGCACGGACGGGATCGACCGGGGCATCCGGGTCTCCTTCGTCGACTACGCCACGCCGTCCGCGCCGACCTACCGCCACGTGCTGCTGGTCGAGCCGTACGCCACGAGCGCGGGCCAGGCGTCGTTCCGGCCGATCAACCTGCACGCCGGCGGCATGTTCTGGTACGGCCACTACCTGTACGTGGCGTCCACGAGCAGCGGCTTCCGGGTGTTCGACCTGCGGCACCTCTGGCAGACCAGCACCAGCGACGGCTCGGCGATCGGACGTCAGGCCGACGGCAGCTACCAGGCCTACGGCTACAAGTACGTGCTGCCGCAGGTCTTCGCCTACAACCAGTCGACCACCAACGGGCACGCGCCCATCCGGTTCTCGTTCGCCTCGCTGGACCGCACCAGCACCCCGGACAGCGTGGTCGTCGGCGAGTACGCCAACCCCGGCGCGGGCAGCCGCCTGTTCCGCTTCCCCATCGACTACACCACCCGGATGCTCACCACGGCGTCCGACGGCTACGCGCGAGCGAGCGAGGCCTACGAGGTGTCGGTGCAGAGCATGCAGGGCGCGACCGCGGTCAACGGCAAGTTCTACCTCTCCACCAGCGACGGCAGCGGCAACGCGGGCGACCTGGCCACGTTCAAGCCCGGCGGCGCGGTCGTGATGCACTACGACGTGCTGCCGATCGGGCCGGAGGACCTCTCCTACTGGCCCGCCAAGGGGCAGCTCTGGTCGCTGACCGAGTACGCCGGCAGCCGTTCGGTGTTCGCCGTCCGCGCCTCCGCGTATTAGTGCCGCGTCAGGCAACGTTCGCCCTGTAGTAGTGCCTCCGATGGCGGATGGCACAGGTCTCGACGAACGCGACGTCTGAAATCCGCCGGCTTGCCCGCGGTCGGTCGGTCGAGGATCCGCTCATGATCGCTGAAGCGCGAGGGATCCGCATCCGGCATCGCGGGCATGAACCGCAGGTCCACCCCACCGCCTACGTCGCCCCGACGGCCACGCTGGTCGGCGATGTCCGCGTGGGGCCGAGGGCGCGGGTGATGTACGGTGCCGTGCTCGATGCCGAGGGGTCCCGGATCGAGGTCGGGGAGGCGGCGGTGGTCTGCGAGAACGCGGTGCTGCGCGGGTCTGCCGTCGCCGGCGATCAGCCGGTGCTCGTCGGCGACCACGTCTTCGTGGGGCCGCATGCCACGCTGCTGGGCTGCGAGGTCGGCAGGTGCGCCTACGTGGCGACCGCGGCGACGGTCCTCCAGAGCGCACGGTTGGGCGCCGGCTCGGTTGTCGCCGTCGGCGCGCTCGTCCACGCGCGCACCGTCCTGCCGGACGAGTACTTCGTGCCGCCGCACACCGTGGCGCTCGACGCGCCGGTGCGGCTGCTGGCCCCTGGAGATCCGGGCCTGGCCGAGGCCGTCGGCCGGGTGGGCTTCGCGCAGGTGGCGTTCGGTGTCGACGTGGAGTGGACCGACCGGATCAGCCGGTACGAGCGCATCGCGGAGGTGCGCGTCGCCGAGTTCGGCACGCACGCGGACGACGAGGTTCTGGATCTCGGCTAGGCATCGGCGACCGCGAGCTGTGCCGAGGTGACGCACCGGTGCGGGCCACCGCTCCCGGACGGGTGCGGTGGCCGACGGGTCGGGCCGGGAACCCGGATCCGGTCGAGCACCGTCGGGAACCGCGGGCTGGCCGCGGTTCTACCAGCCCGACAACACACCGAACCTCGAACAGCTACTGGGGCCGACGGGCTCCGGGCACGGTCCACAGCCACTTCTCGTAGGAGGCCACCCGGGTGTAGATGCCGCCGTCGCCGCACGGGCGCAGCGACGAGGCGGTGGCCCGGGACGTCGCACCGGCCAGGAACCACTGGTCACCCGCCTGCACGTACGCGGGGCCGCCGCTGTCGCCGTTGCAGCTGTCCCGGTCGAGGAACGGCGCGCCGGCCACGAACTCCGTGGCGGCGTCCGCGCCGTGCCGGGGGTGGTCGCTCGCGATCGGCACGTCCACCATCCGCCGCCGGCCGTAGCCGCCGCTGCTGTGCACGTCGGTGTTGCCGTAACCCGCGAGCCGCACGAACTTCGCGGCGGCGACCTGGTCCGGCGTCGCGATCGGGCGCGGCGTGACCGGGGCGGGGCGCGCGAGCACCAGGACCGCGATGTCCCCGGTCGGCCGGGGCGGGCGGTAGTCGGGGTGCGCGAGCGCGGTCTCGACCTCGATCACCTCGCCGTCCTCGGGGAACTCCACGTCCTTGCCGACGAACACGCGGGCCGCGCACCCGCCGTCCACGCAGTGCCCGGCGGTGACGACGACGTTCGGCGAGACGAGCGTGCCCGAGCAGCACCACGCGTCGGGGCCGCCGATGGCGACGCACTCCGGGAAGTCGGCCGTGGGCACGCCGCCGATGATGTGGGCGTGGTCGTCGACCAGGGCGCGCATGTTGGCCAGGTACACCGGGTCGGTGAAGATGCTGTCGGACGGCGGTTCCGCGGCGACGGCCGACCTGGTCAGGGGCGACACGCCGCGGCGCAGCAGCGAGCGGGCCAGGCGGTAGCCCTCGGCGCGGTCGCCGTTGACGAAGCCGTCGACCTGGTTGGCGAGCGCGTGGTACACCAGCACGAACCGCTGCTCGTCCTCGCCCGCGACCAGCCGGGCGAGCTGCGCCACGGCGGCCATGGGGTCCTGCGGTCGTTCAGTCGTGGTGGTCATCGTGGGCCTTTCGGATCATCGTGTCGATCAGGTCGTAGAGCTCCGCGCCGGCGGCCCGGTCGTCCACCACCGGTCCCCCCTCGCCGACGTCGGCGCGCGAGCCGTCCCCGACGGCCTTCGCGACCTTGTCGAGGATCAGGTCCTGGGCGTTGACGCGGTCGGGCGGCGGCGGGGCGAACAGGGCGGGTTCGCGGTCGAACGCCAGCCGGGCGGCCGCGATCAGGCACCGGACGTCGCTGGTCTCCGGCCGTTGGTGGTCCACCAGACCGTCGGCGGCGGTGACGGCGTGCCGCTGCTGGTCGGCGGTGAACGCGATCACCTCGCGCAGCGGGCGGTCGCCCAGCCCCGGGTACGGCCCGTCCAGCAGTGCCGTCGTCATCGGGGCGACGTCGTCCTCGAACCGCCCGCACGGCGTCCCCGCCGCCGGGAAACCCGTCTCCGCCAACGCCCGCGCGGTCAGCGCGAGCCGCACGGCCGCGGGCGGGTGGACCAGGACCGGTCCGTCGATCTCGGCGGCCGTCCGGGCGTCGTCCACGACGAGCAGGTCGGCCAGCGCGGACGCGAACGCCGGTCCGGCCGCCAGCACCCCGTACAGGTCGGCGAAGACCTCCGGCAGCCACGTGTCCCAGGCGTCGCGCCGGGCTTCGGGCAGGGTCCGCAACACCGGCCTGGTCAGCGCGCGGACCGTGCCGAGCAGGCCGAAGTCGCGTTCCACCGCGTGCCCGACCTCGTGCCCGATCACCACCGCGTCCGGCAGGTGCACGAGCTGGTACCACGGCAGGCCGATGATCGGGATCGGCAGCCGCGTCACCACGCCGAGGAAGTCCGCGGTGTCCAAGGCGTCCGGCACGTCCTCGACCACGAACGGCGTCTCCCGCAGGTGCGTGAACGGGCTGAACTCGCCGCTGAGGTGCACCAGCGGGGCCTCCCGGTCGCGGCCGGCCGCCGCCGGGTCGTAGCACCGCCAGGCGAACTCGTCCACGGCGGTCAGGAACGGCCGGTACCACTCCACGTACCGCAGGTTCAGCTTCGAGCGGTAGAAGTCCCACAGCCGGTGCACCTCCAGCATCCGCAGCTGGAGCCGGCGGCACTCCCGCAGGACGTCGGCGCCATCGGCCGCGACCGCGTCCAGCTCCGCGCCGATCCGCTCGACGACACCGCCGAGCCGGTCGGTGAGCCGGACCACCTGGGTGTGGTGCTTGCGCAGGACCCGGCCCGACGCGGTCTCGGCGCGCCACCGGGCGAAGTCCGCGTCGATGCCCGCGAGCTTGTGCCTGAGCTCGGCGACCTTGCGGTCGGTCGTGGTCATGGCCGTCCTCCCGGTCGTGGCACGAGCCGCAACCACGGCAGGTGCGTGTGCAGGGCGACGCCGGCCGTGGGCAGCACCCGGTCGAGGCCGGTGGCGTGCCGTGCGGGCGAACGCAGCCCGCCCGCCACGTCCGCCAACGACCGGCCCGCCGCGATCGCGCCGATCACGGCGTCGCACAGGTCGTGCTCGCCGTCGCCGGCCAGACCGGCGCCCAGCACGCCCGCGCACCGGCCGAGGGCGAACAGGTCAGTCGCGAACGCGTTGCGCAGCACCAGGTACGAGATCGCGTCGTCCGAGCCCCACGGCCGGTTCACGTCGAGCACCACGAGCGGCCGGAACTCGTCGCGCGGCACGGCGGCGAGCACTCGGTTGAGCGCCGTCACCGGGATCTCCTCGGCGGTCGGCGTGGCGTTGAACGCCTCCGTCGCCCAGCCACCGGCGAGGAACGTGAGCGCGACGCCGCCGCCGGACTCGCGCAGCCCGCCCGCCAGGTGCACCACCGCCGGCGTCCGTCCACTGTGGACCGCACGGGTCACGGCCCCGGCGAGCAGGTCCAGCGTGGGGTTCTCGACCGACTCCACGTCGAACCCGTGACTGCCGTACAGGTGGGCCAGGTCGACGCCCGAGTTCAGGTGCCCGCGCGCGGAGTTGATCTGCGACGACCGGCTCGGCTGGGCCAGCACCGCCAGCGGCTTGACCGGCTCGGCGAGGTCGCGCTGCAACCGGTCCAGCAGCTCGGCGCCGAGGTCGGCGTCCGGGGTGAGGCCCCGTGCCTCCTGGTACCGCCGCAACGCGCTCCTGGTGTGCGGGCCGAGGTCGCCGTCGGCCGCCAGGTCCGCGTCCGCCACCCGGTTGAGGCCGACCTGGACGAACCTGATCTCGTCGCGGTAGGCGGCCTCCCGCGACACGGCCCGGTGGAAGGTGGCGACGGCGCGGTCGAGCACGAGCAGCCGCCGCACGTCCGGCCGCAGCGCCAGTTCCCACGGCACCGCGCCGAGCCTGCGGTCCTCGACGTCGCACCTGAGGTCGAACGGGCCGGCCGGCGCCCGCAGCGCCGGACCGGGCAGGAGCAGCGACCCGAGCCCGGCGCAGGTGGCCTGCCAGTCCTCCCGGAGCCGTTCGACGAGCGGCCCGGAGCCGGCCCGGCCCGCACCGAGGATCGCGTCCACCAAGGCGTTGTCGTGGCGGATGGTGGTGTCCACGTCGGGCGGGACGGACGTCTGCACGACCAGCGCCCGGTCCTCGACGGCCAGCCGCACGCGCCCGCGCGCGCTGCGCAACGTCGTGCTGATCCGCCCTCGGGTGAAGCGGGACGCGACCGCCGCACGGCGCGCGTCACCGAGCGCGGCGAACGCCGCACCGGCGCGGACCAGCTCCGGTTCCGGCGCCCGGCTGGACTTCTCCGCGATCACGCTGCCCGCGTAGTGCGACCTCGCGTGCCACTGCGTCTCCCGCTCGTCGGCGGAGGCCAGCAGCGGCGCGGCCCGGCGCAACGCCGCCTCCGCCCGGTCCGGCTCGTCCAGCGCGATCAGGGCTTCCGCGCGCTCGACGAGGAAGGCCGCGCACAGCATCGGGTGGCCGCCGAACTCCCGGAGGAACGCCTCCACGTCACCTCGCGCGGGCAGGCCCAGCCGGTCCACGGCGCGCGACCACTCCCGGAGCGCGAACCACGAGCCACCGGTGGGCCTCGCCCCGGCCAGCTTCCGCTCCGCCGCCGCCCGATCGCCGGTCAGCCGGTCCACCTCCGCCGACGCCAGGTCCAGCAGGGCGCGGTCCGTCGCGCGCAACCGGTCCGTCTCCAGCCGCACCAGCGACGCGACCTCGCGCCAGGCGTCCCGCGCCCGGTCGTCGTGCGGATCGGGCACGCGGCGCAGTTCCTCCAGCACGACCAGGCGCGCGGACGCGGGCGTGATCTCGCGCAGCCGCGCCACCAGCTCGTCCAGCAACCACCGGAACCCGTCGGGCAGGTCGATCGCCAGGCCTTCCACGGCGGCACGAGCCACCAGGCACGGCGGGCGGGCACGCCGGTGGAGCTCGCCGATCACGGCGGCGACCGCGTCCAGCGCCTCGTGCGGCCGTGCGGCCAGCCCCAGCAGCTCGACCCGGGCCAGCTCCGCACCGCACCAGGCGTCGCTGCCCCGGGCGGCCTGCTCGACGGCCTCGGCCAGGTGGTGCTCGGCCAGGGTGAGGTTGCCGACCTCCCGCATGAGCAGCACCGCGGAGTGCGTGTGGCAGCGGGCGACGGCCGCGCGGTCACCCTCGCGACGCCACCGCGACCGCGCGGTTTCCAGCGCGTGCAAGGCCTTCCCGTAGTGCGCCACCATGCCCTCGGCGAGCCCGGTCAGCTCACGGGCGAGCGCGGAGCCGCGGGCCAGGTGTTCGGCGCGGTGCGCGAGGTCGAGCGCGAGCAGCGGCCTGCGTGCGGCCAGGGCCACCCTCGCGCCGGCGGCCTGCCCTTCCCGGTCGCCGTCGCGCGCGGCGACCCGGCGCGCGTGGAAGGCCGCCCACTCCAGCCGGTTCGCGCCGAGGCCGAGCTCGACCGCGAGCAGGCCGCAGCGGCGCTGCTGCTCGGCGTTCAACGGCCCGCCGCGCCGGGCCAGGTTCAATTCGCGGATCGCTTCCGCCAGGCGCCCGAAGTGCCGGTACGCCCTCACGATCCGCAGTCGGATCGGCGGTTCCCACCGGCGGGCGCCGACGCGGACCGCCGCCTCCGCCGCACGCCGGTACTCCTCGGGCGCCTGCCGGTCGCCGAGGATCATCCGCACGTCGCCGAGCAGGATGCGCAGCCGCACGTCGTCCTTCGTGCCCCACGACCGCGGCAACGCCCGCGTCAGCTCCTCCTCGGCGGTGGCCACGTCGCCGGACTTCAGCGCGAGCGCGGCGCGCACGTACCCGAGCCGCCAGTCGGGCACGACGTCCGCGCCGAAGTCGTCCCGGTCGCGCACGACGGCCGAGAAGTTCTCCTCGGCCCGGCTCCACAGCTGGTCCGCCGCTTCGGCACCGCCCTGCCTGGCCAGCTGCGTGAGCGCCGCGGCCAGCTCGTACCGGGCCTCGACCACGGTCTCCCGGGTCACGATCGGCCGGTGCTCGTCCCACGGGCGCGGGTCGGCGTCGGCGTCGACGTAGTCGGGCCCCAGCACCTCCTCGGCCAACGCGGCCCGCCGGTGCGCCTCACCCAGCTCCACCTGGTCCAAGGCCGCGCGCCAGTAGTCCACCGCGGCGGGGCCCTCCAGCCGGAACCGGTGGTAGACCGCCTCCCGGGTCCACCGGTCCCACCGCTCGGGGTCGGCCTCCGCCTTGCGCTCGAAGAACGCCACGGCGTCGGCGTGCAGCCGGTCGTGGACGGCGTGCGACCGGATCAGGCGGCGCATCGGCTCGGCCACGGCGTCGGCGAACCGCAGCGAGTCCGGCTCGCCCGGCACCGGCACGACCCAGGGCGTGGTGCCCGCGAACCTCGTCAGCCGAGGCCACAACCGCTCGACGTCCACGTCGGCGGTGACGGGGAACAACGACGCCGGCTCACCGCCCGGCACCACGTCCTCGCCCGGGTCGTCGAGGTCCAGGTCGCCGGACGCGGCGGCGCGCAGGTGCGGCCCGAGCACCTCGCGCGCGAAGTCGAGGCTCAACGTCCGCGCCACCATCCCGTACCGCAGCAGCCACCGCAGGCCCGGGTCGGCGATCGGCCGCAGCACCTGGAGCACGAGCGCGGTCAGGTCCGCCCGGTACTCCCGGATCTCGGCCGGCGTGATGTCGGGCCGCTGCTGCACCAGGTCGGCCAGGCGCGCCAGCACCACCGGCTCTCCCCCGGCCTTCGCCACGATCGCGTGCCGCAGGTCGGCGCGCGTGATGCGGCGCAGGTCGGCCAGGTAGCGCGTCGCGTCGTCGGCGGCGAACGGCGCCAGGTGCCGATCGACCGCGGGCGGCAGCACCGGCACCGCGAGCGGGTAGCGGCCGGCCAGCACGATCCGCATCGCCGGGCAGTCGCGGTACAGCCGCAACAGCTGCCGGAGCAGGCCTGCCAGCTCCTCGCGCGACCGGTTCGCGGACACCCGGTCCAACGCGTCGAGCACCATCACGGCGGGCCTGTCCGCCATCGCCTCGTTGAACGTGCGCACGAAGTCCTTGAGCACGTCCACCCCGAGCCGGTCGCGCTCGTCGCACAGCCGCCTGCTCGCCGCGGCCGCCCGACCGGGGTCCGCGACCTGGCGCCGCGAGAGGACCCCGGTCCACGCGTACCGCTCCAGGAACTCGGTGAACGGCGCCGCCGGCAGCTGCTGGTCGAGCCGCGCCGCCGCCTCCACCAGCAGCAGCCACGGGTACCGCGCGACGTTGACCGGGTCCAGCACGTCGAAGTCGCCCAGCACGCACGGCACGCGCCGCGGCACCAGCACCCGGGACACCAGCCAGCGCAGCTCCATCGTCTTGCCGCGCCCGGACGGGCCGTGCAGCACCACCATCCGGGGACCGTCACCCCGGACGAGCCGCTGGTAGGTCGCCTTGGCGCCGGCCGTCTCGAGGAACGTGGCCGACTGGAGGTACTCGGTCGACCACAACCCGCGGGTGCGCAGGTACGCGGCCCGGTCGTGGCGCAGCGCGATCAGCTCGGGGCCGATCAGCCGCACCCGGTCCTCGGCGCCGAGCACGTCGATCAGCTCCTGGCACAACGCCAGGTCGTGCCGGTGGTCGGCCTTGGCGTACAGCCGGACGAACAGCTCGGCGGCGGCGCGGTGGTCGAGGAGTACCAGCTGTTCGAGCAGGTCGACGGGCTTGTGCGCGGCCCGGTAGTGCCGCGCCAGGCGGCCGACCAGCGACCGCAGCTCCTCGGGCACGGCACGCGGGTCGGCGCCGTCGGGCCACCAGCCGTTCCAGTAGCGCGCCTTCGCGCCGGGCCGCAGCCGGTAGGCCTCCCGGGTGCCCTGGATCGGCTCGACCTCCGGCGCGGTGACGACCGCGTCGAACGGCGGCGCGCCGTCGACGTCGGCGACGAGCACCTTGTCGTACAGCTCCCGGTCGAACGAGCGGACCGCGGCGCACCGCCGCAGCACGTCCCACTGGTCCGCCGGTCGCAGCGACGCCAGGACGTCCTCCAGGGAGTCACCCCGAGCCAGGCGTCGCAACAGCTCGGCGTCGATCGGCTTCATCGCATCCGCCTCACGATGTTCTCCAGGTCGCCGAGCACGGCGGGGCTCCACTTGCCGGTGGCGACGCCCTTGCCGATGGCCTCGATCAGCTGCACGTGCGGGTCGCCGATCGACCGGCCGACCGCCAGCACCACGTCCTCGGCCAGCGCGGAGAACTCCTCGGCCTCGATGCGGTCCAGGTCGACCCGCGTGCCGCCGCCCAGCTCCGGCCAGTGCGTGGCGAACTGCTCGTTCGTCATCACCACCACGAGGCTCAGGTTCGGCAGCTCGCCGTCGGCGACGTGCCGGATCAGGTGGTCGTACAGCTGCTGCCGGAACGCCGAGTCCAGCACGTTCCCGACGTGGTCGAAGACCAGCAACAACGGCTCCGGTTGCGCCGCGCGGCCCAGGCACGCCCGGAACGACTCGAACGTCGCCGCGACGTGGTGCGACGTGCCGCCGGTCAGCCGCGGCCACCGCGCCGGTTCCGGCGTAGGCACGGGCGGGTCCGGCGGCAGCCTGCCCTCGGCGAGGTGGACCACGTCGTGGTTGAACCGGTCGAACGCCGACGCCACCCCCTCGGGCAGGTTGGGCAGGTCCTCCGCCACGTCCCGGATCGCGTACAGCACCTCCAGGAAGTCGAACCTGGCGGGCCGGTCGCCGAGCACCTCGACCGGGTTCGGCCGGTCGAAGCTGACGTACTTGACCCGCCGCCCGCGCACCGCGCACCGCCGCCGCAGCCAGTTCAGCAGCCGCGTCTTGCCCACCTGGGACTCGCCGACGACGAGCAGCAGCGGTTCGAGCGGCTCGCCGACGCCCGGGTCGACGCCCTTGAGCAGCTTGTGGCGCTCGTGGACCCGGTTGACGAACGCGCCGACCTCCTTCTCGAACTGCTGCTCGATCCGCACCGCACGCGCGCCGGTCGCGGACAGGTCCGGGAGCACGTCGTCGGGGCGCACGCGCAGCGTGAGGCTCGGCAGGATCCAGTCCCGGGCGCCGTCGGACACGCCGGTGTCGGCGTACACGGCCTCGCGCGCCGTCGCCACGGCCCGGTCGACCGGCGCGTTGGCCAGCAGGGCGCGGTAGAGCGAGCCGCCGAACAGCGCTGCCGCCGTGCCCCGGATGTCGCCCTGCATGCCGACGACGGCGGCGGCCCCGCTGTCGAGGAACACGTCGGTCAGCGCCACCGCGTCCGCCGTCTCGCCGGAGCGGCAGGCGTTCAGGATCGCCAGCCGCGGCGCGGGACGGCTCAGCAGGTCGCCGATGTAGGTCGGGGTGAGCAACCACGCCTCACGGCCGGGCGGGACGATCCGCAACGCCGGCTGACCCGTGCTCGCCTTGCGCGTGCCGTGCCCGATGAAGTGCAGCACGTGCGGCACGACCCGCCGGTAGGCCGACTTGAGGTCCGATTCGGTCGGCCGGGACAGGAACTCCGCCTCGATCCGGCCCGGCGCGCCGCCCACGACCCTCTTGATCTCCCGGATCTCCGCGCGGGAACCGATGTCGTCGTCGTCATCGCCGCGCACGACCAGCACCCGGATCGGCAGCGACTCGGCGATCGGGTCGTCGCCCGGCACGCGCCGGTGCAGCCGGATGAACGGCTGGTCGGGCTGGACGAACAGGGCGTGCGCGGACCTGGCCGATTCCCACGGCAGGCGGCGCAGTGCCGGCGGCAGGCACAGGAAGGTGCGCTTCACCCCTGGCCGGGACCAGTGCTCGCGCACGTTCGGCGGCAGGAGCAGCCGACCGAGGTGCAGGCCGAGGTCGGCGAACGCCTGCGACTCCGGGTTCGCGTGGAGGAAGCCGACGATCGCGTCCGACGCCGTGGCGCCGGTCGACGGCACGGGCAGCGACGCGGCGGCCAGGTCCGCCGGCACGGTGTCCGACGCCGTCGGCTCCGCCGGCCACACTCCGTCGTCACCGAGGTAGAGGTCCACCCGGTGATCGGCTCCCTGGCCGGGCTGCGTGATCTCGATCAACGCGTCCACAGGGGCTCACCCACTCGTTCCGGACACGGCGTCCTCCCCACCGGCCGCCTATACCTGGAGTCGGCCCTGGACCAGGTGGGGTTACGAGCTGTCACCCGATAGCGCTAATGCGTACCGCCGTCGAGCGCACCGGGTAGCCGAGCGCGCACGACCTCGCTGGACGGCTCAGGCCTGCCTGGCCAGGAGGATCGCGCCGAACACGACGAAGCTGACGAAGAACGTCGGCAGCGAGGCCAGCACCAACCAGCCGAACGCCAACCACTTGTGCCCGAAGAACCGGCGGATCAGCCAGGCCGAGACCAGGCAGGGCACCACCAGTCGGCCGACCACCATCCCGAGCCCGTACCCGGACGCGGGCAGTCCCTCGAGCACGACCACCGCGACCAGCACGGCGACCACCCAGACCAAGGACGCGAGCAGGCTGCGGCCGAACGACGTGCCGGAGGGCGTCGGGCGGGCGGGCGCGGGAGGGGCGGGCGCGCGAACGGGTTCCTGCGGCGAGGTCGGGAAGGCGGCGTTGCGGTCGAACTCCATGGTTCACCCCGAGGTGCGGTCCGGCTGGTCGTGCCGTTGGGCGGAGCGGGTGCGACCAGCGCAGACGGCGGCGGCAAGGCTACCCCGGCGGACGGTATCCGCGGACCTCGGAACCCGTGGGACCATGCGTTCACCGCGGGCGGGAAGGGGTCGGGGTTGGAGGAGCGCGCTCGGTCCACCGAGGTCAACCGGATCGGCGGTGACGTGCGGGGACCCGCCGTGCTGGCCGGCACGATCCACGGCGGCGTGCACATCACCGTGACCGGCACGGAGGTCGGGCCGGGGTCGTCGGCCGAGCCGGCGTCGTCGGGACTGCCCGCACCGGTCCGGTTCCTGCTGCGGGCGCAGGTCGACACCGCCCGGGAGATGCCGTACCGATTACCCGGCCCGCGCCGGTCGTCGCTGGTGACGGTGCACGTGCGCCAGGACCTGGGCAGCGGCGTGGACGAGCTCGCGCCGGAGCCACCGCGACCGGCGCCGATCGTGGACGGCCGCGGGCAGGTCGTCGAGCCGCCGAGCCCTCCGATCACCCGCCTGGCCGTGCGCGCGCCGACCCGGACCGTCTGGGAGGCGTTGGACCGCGACGACCACGTGGTGATCACCGGTGGTCCCGGGCAGGGCAAGTCCACGCTGTCGCTGCGGCTGGCCGCCGACGTCGCCGAGCAGTGGCTCTCCCACGACGGCGAACCCGCGCCGATGGCGGAACGGGTGATGCCCCTGCGGTTGACGGCCCGGGAGCTGGCCGGCCGGCTCGGCCGACCGTTCCCGGAGGCGGTCGCGGAGAGCGCCGGCGTGGAGTACGGCGCCCTGCTCGCCTCTCCCCTGGACCCGCGCGCCCTGGAGGGGCGGATCGCGGGCTGCCGCTGGCTGCTGCTGGTGGACGGCTTGGACGAGGTCGCCGACACCACCGAGCGGGACCGCCTGGTCACCGTGCTGGCCGCGTGGACCGCCGAGCCCTCCTCGCCCTACCGGGTCGTGGTCACCACCCGGCCGATCGAGGGCGCGGCCCTGGCGCCGCTGCAGCGCATCGGCGCCGCCCGCTACGAGCTGCAACCGTTCGACGAACGCGCGCTGCGGCAGTTCGCCCGCAACTGGTTCGGCGACCGGGACCGCGCCTACCGGTTCGTGCGCCAGATCCGCGCCGCCCACCTGGACGAGCTGGCGCGCGTGCCGCTGCTGGCGACGATCGCCGCGATCATCTTCGAGCAGCCGGGCAACCGCCCGTTGCCGGACAACCAGTACGAGCTGTACGAGGCGTACCTGAAGCACCTGCGCACCGCGCACACGGCCGAGCCCGGCCCGTTCGACCCGGTGCGCGACGCGCTGCTGGAGCACCTCGGCCGCGTGCGGCTGGAGGCCGACACCTCCCTCGTCGTCGCCGCGCACGACTGGGCCGCACGCCACCTGCCCGACCTCGCGGGCGCGTGGCAGGACGACCTGATCACCTACCTCGCCGCCGTGGGTCCGCTCAGCCGCCGCGGCGAGGACCTCCGGTTCCTGCACCACAGCTTCGCCGAGCACCTCGCCGCCACCGCCAGGGCCAGGCTGCTCCCCGACCGCTTCGACCCCGCGCACGCCGACTTCGCGAGCCTCCTGCACGCCGCCCGCGCCGAGGACCGGGGACGCCACGCCAGGGCCGTGCTGCTGCACCACACCCGCCTGCACCCGGCGGAAGCCGAACGCCTCCTCGAGCACCTGCACGCGGGCGGCTCCGACCAGCACCTCCTGGCCGCCCGCCTGCTCGCCCGGCACCTGCCCGCGGGCCCGGCCGCGGTCGACGGCTTCCTGGGCACCGTGCGGGCGTGGGCGATGACCACCCAGCACCCGGCGCTGAAGATCCTGTCGCAGACCAGCCGTGCCGCCCACCACCCCGGCACCGCCTCGTGGCTGCGCGACCTGATGGACTCGGACGACGCGCCCTGGCCGTCACGGGTCGAGGCGGCGGCGGCGCTCGCGACCAGGCTCCGCGGCGCCGAGTCCGCCGACGCCGCCCGCCTGCTCCGCCGCGTCGTGGACGACTCCGCGATCCCGGTGGAGCACCGGCTCGCCGCGGCCGAGGCGCTGACCGAGTGCGGCCCGGACGGCCACCGCGCCTCCGACCAGGGCCTGCGCGCCATCCTCGCCTCCCCTTCGGCCACGGCCGAGCAACTGCGCAACGCCGCCGTGGTCCTGGCCGGCTTCGACGGCGAGTCGCGCGAGCACGCCGTCGCCGTTCTCACCGACGTGCTGGACGACCCCGACGCCCCCGATCAAGCCCGCGTCCACGCCGCGACGGGGTTGGTCGAGATCGACGTCGAGCACCACGAGCGCGCCGCCGACGTGTTCCGCGAGGTCCTGCGCACCCGCACCGACTTCAGCGCCGGTTTGCGCGACGCGGCGGTGGGCCTGGCGTCCCTGGGCCCGCAGCGCTCCGACGAAGCCGTCGCCGCCTTGACCAGGCTGATCTCCGATCGACGCGGCGGGCGGGTCCCCGCCGCCGAGGCGCTCGCCGAACTGGGTCCACACCACCGCGTGGCGGCCGTCGACCACCTGCTGGCGTTGTCCAGGACCGTCGGCGTCGAGGTCTACACGCGGTCGACCATCGCCCGTTCGCTCGCCGACATGGGGGCGCAGGGTGAGGCCCTGGACCTCCTGCAAGCGATCCTCGCCGACTGGACCACCGACGCCAACGGCAGGTTGTGGGCCGCGCAGGAGCTCGCCGACCTGGGCCCGGAGCACCGAGAGGAGGCCGCGGCCACGCTGCGCGCCGTCACCACCCACCCCACGGCCTCCTTCTACGACAGGTTGTCGGCGGGCGCCAAGCTGGCGGCGTTGGGCGAGCCCCATCGGGCGCCGGCGGTGGCCTCCCTGCGCGCGACGCTGACGGACCGCGCCACCGACGCCCGGATCCGCATCCAGGCCGGCTCGCACTTGATCGGCCTGGGTCCGGAGTTCCACGACGAGGTGGCCCGCCACCTGTCGGAGATCGCCACCAGCCAGGAAGACCCCGACGCACAACTGATGGCGTGGCGCACGCTGCGACGCCTGGGCACCGGGTTCCACGAGCGGACATCCGCTGCCGTGCTGTCGCTGGTCGCGCCGGAGCAGGCGGCGCTCTGGGCCTCGTACCGCGACTACCCGACCTTCAACCACGTAGACGTCACCGACCGCGACGCGTACGCCGCCGCGATGATCGCCGTGCTGCGTGACCCGGTGTGGGACGGCCGGGCACGGCACAGCGCGGCCTCCGCCCTGATCATGCTGGGACGTCCCTTCCGCAGCCAGGTCGTCGACGGGATCGTGCGCATGATCGAGGGGCGGATCGTGCCGAACTCGTGGTTGCACCTGATGACCAGGGACGCCCGCAAGTTCGGCGCCGGCCTGCGCGCCGAGGTGGCAGCCGCTCTGCGCGCTCTGGCGCACGAACCCGATACGAACGCCGCCACCCTGTGCCAGGTGGCGAACGCCATGGAGGTGTTGGACCACCGGTCCGACCCGGTCGTCGTGGACGGCTTGCGCCGAGTCGTCACCGACGACCTGCTGCCCCTGTCGGACCGCGGTGAGGCAGCGGTGGCCCTGGCCCGTGCCGAGCCGGCCGCGATCGACACCGCGGTCGCCGTGGTGATGAGGGAGAACGCCGACACAGCGGCGACGACGTGGACATCCCGCGTGAGAGCCCTGGCCGAGCTCGGCGCCGACCTCGCGCCCGCCCTCCGGGCCCGCCTGGCCGATGTGGACTCCGACCGCCACCGGCGGCTGTCCGCCGCCGACCTGCTGGCCGACCTGCACCCCGGCTCGCGCGACGAGGCGCTCGCGGAGATCCGCGAGCAAGCCGCCGACGCCTGCCTGGAGTTCCAGTGGTGCACGGATGCGGTGCGGCTGCTCGCCGAACACGACCCGACCACGCTCGACGCCGCGGTCGCCTTCCACGCCCGGGTGCTCGACGACGAGGCGCAACCGGTGCGCGACCGCGCCGAGGCCGCGTGGCAGCTGATGGTGCTGGCACCGGCGCGGGCCCAGGTGGCCTTCTCCTCGTTGCGGAGGTTGGCCACGAGCCCGGAGTTCACCGTCGAGGAACGTGCTGACGCCCTCGAATGGCTCGTGCACCGCGTACCGCACGATCGTGAAGTGGCCAGGTTCGCACAGGCGGTCGTCGACGATCCGTCGGCCCGCCCGAAGCAACGACGTCAGTTGATCCCCGCGCTGTCGGGCAGGGACCAACTCCGCGCCGAACGCGACCTCCTGGCCGACCACACCGCGTCTCCGGCCCAGCGGGCCGGTGACCTCAGCGAGTGGACCGGGCCCGCGCTCGCCACCGAGGCGGCGGCGGTGCTCCGCGACGTGATCACCGCGGTGGAGACGATGCCGGCGGACCGGATCAGAGCCGCCGCGGCGCTCGCCGGGCTCTCACCCCGCATGGTTCCCGAAGCGGTCCGGGTGCTCGAACAGACGACGTGGCCCCGGAACGTTCGCTTCAACGTTCGTCAAGCACTCATGCGCTTGAAGGGGGCAGGACGCCAGCACCTGCTGGCCGAGGACGACACCGCGGCCCGCGACACTGCCGAAGCCGCGCGCGAGCGGGCCGGCGCCGCCCGCCGGATCAATGTCCTGACCGGCGACACCCCCGAACGGCTGGTCCCGGTGCTCCACGACTTCGCGGAGGACGGCAGGCTGTCGGACTCCGACCGCCTGCACGCGCTCTACGCGTTGAGGCGGTCAGGTGGTCTGCGGCGGTTGCGAGCCGTGCGGGACGACGAGCGGATGTCGCCCGCGATCCGGTGGCAGGCCGCGATGCTGATCCGGCACCACTCCGTGGACGACCGCGCCGCCGCTGTTCGCGTCCTGCACGGCATCGCCACCGATCCCGCCTGTCGGCCCACCCTGCGGTGGCAGGCGGCCGACGACCTCCTGAGGTTCGGTGAACGGGGCCGCGAACTCGGCGCCGTGTGCCTGTGGGAGATCGCCACGGACGATGCGCTGCCGACTCTCCCTCGCGTCGACGCCGCCCGTGTGCTCGGCAAGGCACGGCCGGACCTGCGGGCACAGGTCGTGCCGCTGTTGAGGCAGCTCCGCTCCGCCGAGAACCCGTTGGTCCGCATCCAGGTGTTCGAGGCCATCGGCGTGTTCGACCCGGCCGAGGGCGCGATCGCGTTGCGCGACATGGCGCGGGACCGCGCGCTCCGTCCCGGTGCCCGGCTGCGTGCCGCCGAGGCCGCCGCCGACCTGCGCCGTGACCACCGCGAGTCCGCCGCCGTCGTCGCCCGCGAGATCGCGCACGACCCGGCCGTCCCGCGCCACCTCCGGGTGAAAGCGGCACGGGCGTTGGCGCGGTGGAGCGAGCTGTGCCGCCCCGAGGCGCGGGCGTTGTTGGTGGAGCTCGGCGTCACGAACCCGGTGGCCGGTGGTCAGTCGTAGCCGCCGAACATGAACAGCGAGATCTGGTGGTCCGACGGGTTGGCCAGGCCGTGCAGGTTGCCGCCCTTCAGCAGCGCCAGGTGGCCCGCCCGCAGCAGGCGCACCTCGAAGCACCGGTCGCGGGCGTCGGGCTCGGCCCAGTCGCCGATCACCATCCAGCCCTCGCCCTCCAGCATCAGGAACGCCTCGGAGTTGTCCCGGTGCCGGTGCAGGCCGATGCCGCACCCGGCGTCCAGCACGTGCAGGTCCATGTACTCGACGGCCAGGAACGGCTCCTCGCCCGCGCCCTTGCGGCCGAAGCCGTCCAGGTTGTACGGCTCCAGCTTCCGCCCCAGCTCGCCCGAGCCGGTGAACCGGAAGTAGTTCGACAGCAGGTTGCGGTACTCCAGGAACCCGATGCCGCCGTGCGGGTTCGGGCTCCGGCCCACCTCCAGGAACGCGTCCCACCCGCGCACCACCATCTGGAACGCGAGCGTCACGGGCCCGACCTCGGCCGAACGGTCCGCGCTGCGCCACCGCAGCACGACCCGCAGCGGGCGGACGGGGTGCAGCAGGTGGTCGGGCGCGACCTCGCGGACGTCCCGGCCGTCCAACCCGGCACGGCCGAACGCGTCCGGCGCGCCACGCGCGAGGTCCGGGCGTGCTTGCAGGATCCCCAGCTTGAGCGACTGCCTGCCGCGCGTGCCGACCCGCGACTCCAGGTCGTCACCGCGGTAGCCCCACAGCTCCACGGCGTAACGCCCGCTGTCCGGGTCGTAAGGGGCTTCCACCTCGGCCCGGCCACCGCCCTCGACCTCCACCTCCACCAGCACCCGGTCGCCGAGCGAACCGCCGTGCGCCCGAGCCAGCGCGCTGTCCGGCCCGGCCCGGTAGGACAGGTGCAGGAACGGCCCGGTCCAGTCGCCGGCCAACGCCCACCCGCGCACCGCCCTGGTGTCGCCCAACCGGAAGTCGGCGACGTTCTGCTTCTGGAAGTCGGTCTTGAAGTCCTGCGCCGCAGGGTCGAGGACGTCGGTGTTCGGGCTGCTCGGCCCGTACAGCTCCAGCCACTCGTGCGGCAGCACGTACTGCAACGACGGCGTGGCGTAGCACTCCAGCTCGGCGGCGAGCCGGGTCTCCTGCACCACCGTGAGCAGCCGTTCCAGCGGGTTGTCCGACGAGTAGTCCGGCGTCGCACCGGGCTCGACGCGGCGCACGGCGTCACCTTGGGGAATCCGCACGGGGGTCACCTCCCATTCAGGGGTTCAGGGCTGGTAGAGGAACGCCACGAACTTCAACGGCTCGTCGCCGTCCGCGCGGATGCCGTGGATGCCGCCGCTCTTGGTGAACAGCGTGCTGCCCGGACCCACGGCCACCTCGCGGCACTGCTTGCGGCCGATGCCGTACACGTGCCGCTCGACGACCGGCTGGCCCGCCGCGGCCGGGTCGTCGTCCACCCCCAGGTAGGCCCGACCGCGGCCGGACACGACGTAGTACAGCTCCTCGGAGCCGATGTGGCGGTGCGTGCCCTCCACCACTCCCGGCGGGATCGTCACCTCGTGGAAGAACACCAGGTCGCCGCCCAGCTCGCGTTGCACGAGCCAGCGCATGTCCAGCACGTTGCCGTCGCCCGCCTCCGGGTTGTCCGCGTCCATCATCGCGTTGCGGTAGCGCACCGGCGGCACCTGCGCCGAGTCGGGGATGAACCACGCGCGCTGGTAGTCGAGCAGGTAGTTCAGGTCGCGCACGGTGTTCCGGTCCGAGGAGGGCGACGGGTCGCGCGGCTCCTGGTGCGAGCGCAGGAAGTTGTTGTCCCACTGGACGTCCGGCACCGGGTGGCCGGTGGGCGTGGTCATCGCCACCTCGCTGAACGCCACCTCCAGCCGGCGCAGCGCCTTGATGTCGACCAACGCCGACGACAGCGACGGCGGACGCGTGATCGGGGCGTTCGCGCCCATCAGCGGCAGCACCCGGTAGTCGTGGTGGGTGTGCTCGGGCGGCTCCAGCGTGTCCCACATCTCCACCGCGTACGCGTCCACCGCCTTGTCGTAGCGCAAGGTCACGGTCGCGTCGGCGGTGAGCGCGGCGTCGTCCGGCAGCAGGCGCACCCACGCGTTCACCGAGGCGCCGAGGCGGCGTCCGCGTTCCCGCACCAGTTCGGTGAGCCGTCCGGCGCGGTACTCCAGGCGCAGCACGCTGCACAGCCGCGTGCCGTCGAGGTAGACGCTGCCCTTCATGGCGGTGATGTCCGGGCCGTTGCGGACCTCGTCCACGTCGTAGCGGTACCGGGGACTGCGCGAGGCGTGCAGGTAGCGCGAGTGGTAGATCCGGTCGGGGAAGAACACGACCCGGAAGATCTCGTTCTCCGGCTGGGTGAAGATGTCGTCGAACGCGGGGTCCATGGCCGTCACACCCTCGTGGTGAGCAGGTCGCCGACGCGGAAGGCGTTGGCCTGGATCGTCAGGGTGGGGTTCGCGCCGCCGGAGGTCGGCATGAACGACCCGTCGGTGACGTAGAGGTTGTCGAACCGCCACGCGCGGCAGTCCGGGTCGAGCACCGAGTCGGCCGGGTCCGTGCCGAACCGCGCGCCGCCCAGCACGTGGTTGGCGATGCGCCGCACGTCGTTGCCGACGTGGCCGTGCCCGATCACCTGCACGCCGTCGCCGCCGGCGGCGAGGATGCGGCGGCACTGCTCGGCCAGCACGTCCATCACCGCCCGGTCGTGGGCGTGCCAGCCCTTGTCGATGTGGGCGACGGGCCGGTTCCACTTGTCGCGCACGGTCGGGTGCAGCGTGATCCGGTTGGTGGGCAGTGGCAGCTGGTTGGCCATGAACGCCACCGACAGCTGCCGGCCGAAGTTCTCGGTCAGGTAGCCGTCGAACGCGTCACCGCGCATGTCCAGGTCGTACAGGTAGCCCTTCCACATCGTGTCCATGTCGTTGGCGGCCCACGTGCGCGCCATGCTGATCGGCAGCGCCGAGTCCGACGTGTTGTTGTAGATCGCGCCGCCCGCCCACAGGTTGTTGGCGCGCACGAACTCCGGCGCGGCGCACGCGTCGGTGGCCCAGTCCGAGTCGAGCGTGCGGGACTTGTCGTGGCGGCCGGGCACGCGGGCCGACGCGCCGCCGAAGCAGTGCGTCAGGAAGTAGCGGCCGAGCAGGTCGTTGCCGTTGATCCGGGCGGCGAAACCGGCGTCCAGCGCGGCGGACAGCTGCAACAGCCGCACCGACTCGATCGCGCTGCACGCCACCACCACGACCGCGCCGCTCACCGTGCGCTCGCGGCCGAGCGGGTCGCGGTAGTGCACGGCGGTCACCCGCGAGCCCGTCGCGGACAGGTGCGTCACGGCGCAGTTCGCGCGCAACGAGAACCCCGGCTCGGTCGAGATCGGGTGCAGCAGCGAGACCCACGTGTTGGACTTCAGGCCCAGCGGGTCGCCGTAGCGGTTCACGAACGCGGTCTTGATCGACTCGCGGTCCAGCGGCACCGTGCGCCCGCTCGGCACGTGGTCCTCCGTGATGACCGCCAACGGCGTGCGGTAGCGGCGGTAGCCGAGCGCGTCCATCCCGGTGGCGACGTGCGAGCTGATGCTGTTGGGCTCCAGCGGTTTCTGGTAGTGGTCCACGCTCACGGGCTTGAGCTGACCGTCGCGCGTGCCGTTGATGCCGACCAGGTCCTCGGCGCGGCAGTACCACGGCTCCAGCTCGTCGTAGCCGAACGGCCAGTCGCGCGCCTCCCTGGCGACGTCGCCGTTCCCGTCGTCGCGCAGGTCCGAACGCCCCTGGTTCACCGTGCGCAGCCGGAAGTCGTCGGGCGCGAAGCGCAGCGACACACCGCCGTACAGCTGCGTGCCGCCGCCCACGACCTGCGCCGTGTACCCCTCGATGGTGACCTTGTCCCGGCCGTCGACGTCGCGGTAGACGTGCGGCTCGTCGTTCAGGTCCGGCTCGACGTGGCTGGAGTAGAACGACGCGCCGGTGTTCGCCACGCCCTGGACGCGGAGCACCTTCTCCGCGCCGGTGGCGAACTCCTCGTCCCGCTTGAAGTCCGACAGGCCGTCGGGGCTGGTGTGCTGGGCGTGGAACAGCGGCCCCTTCTCCAGCACCAGCACGCGCTTGCCGGCCCGCACCAGCGTGTGGGCGATCGGCGCGCCTCCCGCGCCGCTGCCGATGATCACCGCGTCGAACGTCTCGTCGGCCATGGTCTCATCCCCGGTAGTCGGTGTTGCGGCCCAGCGGCGCTTCGAGCGCCGAGCGCCAGTCGAACTCGAAGCGCTCGGCGAGGTAGGCCCACGCCGCCGCGCCGTTGTTGCCGCCGTGCTTGGGGTGCGCGAAGGCGCCGGTCATCGCGTGGCGGCGGAGCAGGACCAGGAAGTGGCGCGGCTCGCCGTACCGCCCGGTGTCCCAGCCGGGGACGGCGTTCGCGGCCAGCTCGTCGTAGAGGTCCATGAACGCCTGCCTGCCCAGCTCGGCGGGCTCGCGGCCGGGGAAGCGGGCGCGCAGCACGCCGTCGACCAGCCGCAGGCACGTCTTGTAGTCGTCGAGGTTGTGCCGCTCCTCGCGGGCCAGCAGCTTGTCGATGAAGTTGACCACGCCGACCGACTCGTCCAGCAGGAACGCCAGCGGGAACTGCCGGTCGCGCTCGGAGCGGCTGAGCCGGTGGTAGAAGTCGCCCAGGAACCGCCGGTTCTCGGCGAGCTGGAACGGCAGCACCTGCGTGACCAGGCGTTCCAGCAGGCGCAGTTCCCAGCGGTCGAAGCTGATCGGCACGGCGCAGCCGTGGGTGAAGAACCGCGACCACTCCCGGCCGTCGTCGGTGCGCTGCCGCTGCGGGTTCACGGGGTCGAGCACGGACCGACCGTCCACGGCGAACCGGTAGCGGTGCACCTGTCCCTTGCCCACGCGCACGGTGACCGCCCACAGGCCCGTCGGCTCGTCCAGGAACCGGACCGGGCGCAGCGGCACGGGCGTGTGCAGGTCGCCGAACGTGCCCACCACGCCGACCTCGCGCGCCTGGTCGTCGCGGTGCGCGAAGGTGACGTCGTTGAAGCGGTAGGACGTCTCCGCCGACGAACCGTCCCAGTGCGTGTCGACCACCGGGAGGTGGAACGGCTCGGCCACGTCGCCCGCGTCGCGGGCGAGGAAGCGCGTGGTGTGGTTGAGCACGTACTGGTCGTCTCGGGCAACCCGCACGACGGGCATGGTCTTCACCCACCTGATGAGCACACGGGCCCCTGGCCCGGTCGCGATCGGACGGCGCGGAGCAGAACGCGGCGCGCACTGGGGACGTCGCGCCGGGCCGGGCCGCGGTTAGCCGGGAGCCCTCGGATTCAGCGCTCCGGGTGAAAATCCCGGCTCCGCCGTAACGAATGACTTTCACGACTCGTCCGGGTCGCCCGGTTTTGTCGGTGGGCTCCGCCATGATGTCGGTCGACCGGATCTTCGGGGAGGGAGTCGCGGTGCGGACGCTGATGAGCGGCACGGCCTGGGCGGACTACGGGCAGCTCTACGTGGCGGGCGGCGAGGGTTCGTTCGGGATGGACGAGTGCTTCGGCGGCCAGGCCAACGGGTTGTGCGGTGGCGCGGTCCCCGGCACGTTGTTCCTGATGACCGGCACGAACGTCGGCGAGGTGGACTTCACCGTGGAGTCGCACGACCAGGCGCCGCCGGTGGGCGAGGAGTGGGAGGACGTGGTCGAGGTGTCCTTCCGCCCCTCTGGGGCCACGGCGCTCTACAGCTGGGCGTACGAGAACTCCTGGCCGTTGGACGGGTTGACGCCGGGCGACTACCGCGTCCGCTACTGCGCGGTGGGGATGGACGACGCGCGCGCCGCGGATCCGCCGAGCCCGTCGCGCGAGCGCTACCTGCTCCAGTTCTGGCCGGCGCCGCCCGAGCCGGACCGGGTCGTCCGGCGGACCAGCGAGCACGCCGCCTACTGGCACCGCTACGCCGCTCGGCAGCCACCGCCACCGACCGCCGAGGAGAAGGCCGAGGCGTTGCGCCGGGCGCGCGAGGAACAGGACCGCGCCGCCGCGCGGGCACGACTGGAGGCGGAGGAACGGCGGTGGGGCGGGCGGCTGCCCCCGGAAGGGCTGCGCCGGCTGCGCGGGATCCCGCTGCTGGTGGTGGGGCTGGACCGCCCGTTGGGCGAGGCGATCGCCGAGGCCGGTCCGGCGGTCCAGCGGGACGTGGCCCGCTGGGCGGCCCGGCGTGCGTTCACCGAGGCCCGGCTGGCCGAGGTCGACTGGATCGCGCCCGCCCTGGCCGCGATGGACCGGGGCGAGCCCTTGCCGCCACCGTTCGCCGACGGGGCGCCCGCCGAGCTCGTGGACTCCCTGCTCGCCGACGGGCGGATCACGCCGGAGGTGACGACCTCGTTGGACGGCAAGCGCGACGTCCTGCAACAGGCGATGGCCCTGCCCGCGCTCTTCGCCGCGCACGGGGAAGATCCGTTGCGGGCCGCGCTGGAGGCGCTGTGGGCGGGCGTCCTGACGTTCGGCCACGGTCGCCACGGCGCCCTGTTCGCCGAGCTGCGCGAGTCCTTCCCCGACCTCGCCTGAACCGGACCGACCACTTCGAGGAAAGGAGTTCACCGGTGCGGACGCTGGTGAGCGGCGCTTGGGTGCACTACAGCCAGGTCTTCGTCGAGAGCGGCGACGTGACGGGCAGCCCGGCGGGCTTCGGCGGCCAGGTCAACGGGTTGTGCGGCGCCGCCATCCCCGGTGCGCTGGCCGTGGTCACCGGCCTGCACACCGGTGACGTCGACTTCACCGTGGAGCTGCACGACCGGCCGCCGCCGCTGGACGACGACTGGGAGGACGTGGTCGAGGTGTCGTTCCGCCCCGCCGGGCCCGCGAACCTGGTCGCCTTGGGCGGCGAGCAGTGGTGGCCGTTGGAAGGGCTGGTCGAGACCGACTACCGGGTCCGGTACTGCGCGACCGGGATGGACGAGGGCCACCTCATGATCTACCGGGAGGACGACGAGCCGTCGACCGAGCGCTACGTGCTCCAGTTCTGGCCCGCCCCGCCCGAGCCGGACCGGATCGTCAAGCAGACCAGCGCCCAAGCCGCCTACCGGCACCAGCACGCCCGTGAACAGCCGCCTCCCCCGACCCCCGAGGAGAAGGCCGAAAGCGAGCGCAGGGCGCGGGAAGAACGCGAACGGGCCTCCGCACGGGCACGTCTGGAGGCGGAGGAACGCGAGTGGGGCGGGCGGCTGCCCGGCGAGCGGTTGAGACGACTGCGTGGCACGGCGCTGAGCCTCGCGTCGGTCGATCGGTCCCTGGTGGACGCGCTCGCCGGGGCGGAGCCGGCGGTCCAGCGGCAGGTGGCCCGCTGGGCGATCGGGCGTGCGTTCGCCGAAGCGGGGCTCGCCGAGGTCGACTGGATCGCACCCGCCCTGGCCGCGATGGACCGCGGCGAGCCCTTGCCACCGCCGTTCGTGGACACCTTCCAGCCGTGGGACCGCATGATGGCCGACCCGCGGGTCCCCCAGACGGTGGTGACCACGCTGGACGGCCGCCACGACAACTTCAGCCAACAGGCGATGGCCCTGCCCGCCATCTTCGCCGAACAGGAGTCGGACCCGATGGTGGCCGCTTTCGACGCGGTCTGGTCGAGTGTGGCCACCTACGGACCCGGCCGGTACGACGTGCTGTTGCGGGAACTCCGCGAGGCCTTCCCCGCCATTTCGTGACGTGCGTCAGTCCTGAATGCTGATGAACGGGTCCCAGTAGTAGTAACCCAGCTTCGCACCCGTGTGGTCGAGGATCATGAAGCTGAAGTGGTAGGTGACCGACCCCGTTTCCAGGACGGTGCACTGCCAGTAGAAGCTGTTGATTTTCTGGGTGGTCGGGTCCAACGGGTCGTGGCTGTTCGGCAACGGCTCGTTGACGACCACCGATTTCGGCTCGGGCGTGTCGATCAGGTTCGCCCCCGACGAGGCGTCGAACTTGTAGAGGACGCTCGTGTACTTGGAGTTCAGGGACAACGTCGTCTCACGCCACCTGATGATGTCGTCCGGCGACGCCTTGACGGTCAACTCGCTGCCCGGAGAGCCGATGATGTGGTCCTGCCGCGCGGTCATGTAGATCAGGTCGCTGCTGTCGGGAATCGCCGTCGGCCGGTCCGGGTCGGAGTTCTTGCCGTAATTCTCGATAATGGTTTCGGCGTCGATGACGATGAGCACGTTGATGAAATCCGACATACCCCAGTTCCTCCTGTCGCCCACCGGTAGATCCGTTGCCAACAGTTCCGCACCCGCGCCTCGGGCGTCAATCGTCCGTACCAGTGATGCCATTCGACTCGCGCCGCCCGCGCCCGACCAACCGGAATATTCGAATTCTCGACGCCGTGGACTGCGCGCGTCACCCCGTTGCGCCAGGGAAATGCTACGGAAAGTAGAGCCACCCGCACGTGAAGCCGGAAAAGGAGCATTGGACGACTCGACCGCACGCGCGACGGGCGGGCGTTACCCGAGCGGGCGGGCGCCCCGCAGGAATTGGTCGACGGCGGTCTCCACGAGGCCGTCGAGCAGCTCGGGCTTGACGATGTTGCCGTTGATGATCGTGGCGATGCCCTGGAGGGTCGCGAACAGCACGATCCCGATCCGCTCGGGGTCGCCCGCTTCGAGCGCGCCCTGTGCCTGCCCTTGTCGGATCAGGTCGTCCATCAGCCGGAACGGCGCCTCGGCCGCCTCGACGATCCGCTCCGCACCCGGCCGGTGCTTGCTGCTGTACATCAGTTCGAGGAGCGCGGCGTTCTCGGTGGCGAACCGGGTGTAGGCCGTCATCGTCGCCCGCACGCGGGCCGGGAACTCCTCGGCCGCCTCCGCCAACGCCGTGCGCAACCCGGCGTCCAAGCGGGCGAACCCGGACACGGCCAGGGCGTCGAGCAGCGCTTGGCGGTCCGGGAAGTGGCGACGCGGTGCGGCGTGGCTGACGCCGATCTCCCTGGCCAGGTCGCGCAGCGACAGCTGGTCCGCGCCGTGCTCGCGCAAGCCGCGCTCGGCCGCGTCGAGCAGCGCGGTGCGCAGGTTCCCGTGGTGGTAGGGCCGCTCCGGGGTCGCTTCGGGCACCGGGCCACCCTAGCGAAAGGTGTTTCCGTTGACAACATAGTTGTCAGTGCCTACTTTGTAGCTCATGACAACATTCAGCGCCTCGGACGTCCCTCCCCTGCCCGGCCGCACCGCCGTCGTCACCGGAGCGAACAGCGGGATCGGTCGCGTCGCCGCCCGCGTGCTCGCCGCCAAAGGGGCACGGGTCGTGCTGGCCGTGCGCGACCCCGAGAAGGGCCGGGAGGCCGCCGCCACCATGGCCGGGCGGGTGGAGGTCCGGCGGCTCGACCTCGCCGACCTCTCCTCGGTCCGCGCGTTCGCCGACGACCTCACCGACCCCGTCGACCTGCTGATCAACAACGCGGGCGTGATGATCCCGCCGCTCACCCGCACGGCCGACGGTTTCGAGCTGCAGTTCGGGACCAACCACCTCGGCCACTTCGCGCTCACGAACCTGCTGCTGCCGCGGATCCGGGGCCGCGTCGTCACCGTCTCGTCCAACGCCCACAAGGTGGGCTCGATCGACTTCGACGACCTGAACCGGGAACGCAAGCCGTACCGGGCGATGTCGGCCTACGCGCAGTCCAAGCTCGCGAACCTGCTGTTCACCTCGGAGCTGCAACGGCGGCTCACCGCGGCCGGCTCACCGGTGATCGCGACCGCCGCGCACCCCGGCCTGGCGACCACGAACCTGCTGAAGCCCGACGGTCGGCGACGCGTGCGCGAACTGGCGCAGAGGGCCGCGACCGGCCTGCTCGCCCAGAGCGAGGACGACGGCGCCCTGCCGACGCTCTACGCGGCCGTGGCCGCCATCCCGGGCGACAGCTACGCGGGCCCGAGCGGTTTCCTGGAGGGACGCGGCGCACCGAAGCTGGTCGGCCGCTCGGCGAGGGCGCGGGACGCCGGGACGGCACGCCGCCTGTGGGAGGTCTCCGAGAAGCTGACCGGAGCCGTCTTCCCCTGGCCCTCCGAGCACCCCGCCTAGCCGGGTCGAACAGGTTGGCGCAGCACCGTCCTGAGCTTCTCGGGCGCGGTCTTGCGGGGGTCGCCGACGTAGACCTCGTGGTGCAGCCCGGTCATCCGCAGCCCGTTGGCCTGGAGCCACTCGTCGTGGAGCCTGGCCAACACCGGCCCTTCGTCGTCGTAGGACCCGATGTGCAGGACCTGGGCGCTGGTCCCCTCGTGCAGGACCTCCCGGCGCAGACCGTCGACGGCGGGGAGCTCCTTCTTCGCCGACGCGACCCGCTTGGCGTCCTCGATCGCCTCCTCGGTGATCCAGTCCGGTTGGCTGATGAGCATCCGCCAGTGCCAGGAGTCCTTGGCGCGCGCGGTGAAGACCGCCGGGTCGTCCGCCCACCACAGCCCTTCCAGCGGCGCGACGACGAGGTCGCGGCCCTCGCGCTTGCTCGCGAACTTGATCGTGTAGGCGACGGAGTAGAGCGCTTGGACGGCGTCGGCGTACTCGGCGCTGGTGTTGGGGTCGCCGCGACCGTCGACGGCGATGAACTGCTGCTCGGGCACGTCGACGAGCGCCCAGTCGGTGTTCTTGGGCGCGTAGAGCTGCTTGAGCTCCCGCTTGACGTCGTAGCGGTCCGGGCTCATCGTCCGCCGTCCTCCTGGTCGGGTGAATCGGTCAGTTCGGCCTGGTAGGCGGCCAGCCAGTGCTGTTCGGCCGTCAACTGGGCCAGCGAGTAGTCGAAGATCGCGCGGGCGAAGCGGGGCGCGTGCGGCTGGGCGGCGACGGCCGCGCGGAGCTCGGCGATCTTCTCCGCCACCGAGGCGGCACGGCGGGCCAGGGCCGCGCGGAGCCGTTCGGGCGGGATGACGGGCTGGTTCGCCAGCCCGACGAGGACGCGCGGGAACACCGGCCGCAGCTCGGCCACCGCCGCTTCGGCCGCCCGCGCGCACGCCCGGCGCCCCTCCTCGGTCGGGCCGAAGACCTTGCGGGCCCTGCCCCGGCCGGACGCCCGCGGGTCGACCTCCGCCACCAGGCCGCGGTCGCGCAGCTTGCCCAGCAGGTAGTAGATGGAGCTGAACCCGATCTCGGTCCACTCCCTCATGCCGCGGGCGGTGATCACCTCTTCCAGCTCGTAGCCGTGCCGGGGTCGTTCGACCAGCAGACCCAGCAGGGTCAGTTCGGCGGGGGTCAGCTCCGAGGGCACCCACCTATTCTAGTACTAGAATAAGGCCTGCGGAACCCGACGGTCGCGTTCACCGAGCACCACCGCCGGCCCCGGAGACAAACTGGACGGACGACCTCGTGGCACGGGAGGGATGCCCCGGTGAAGACCCGAACGACCGCCGTGCTCGCCGTGTGCGTCGCCGCCGGTCTCGTCGCGAGCCTGGTGCTCCTGCGGCGGTCCGGCCCGGACGCGCCGTCGTCCTCGTCCGACACGCCGACGACCCGGGCGGACGTGCGGGTCGGCGTCCGGATCAGCGATCGCGAGGCCGAGCAGGGGTGGTTCCTGATGGCGTCGCAGGACGTGGCCCGGCGGACGCCGCCCGAGGACGTCTCGGACTGCCGCGCCTTGCACGCCTGGGCGTTGCGGGAGGGCGCGCTCCCCGTCGGCGACGCCGCGCACACCGTCACCTTCTCGGCGGACCGCCGCACCACGATCGAGAGCACCTACATGCGGGTCGTGCCGGACCCGACGCCCTACCCCGGTGAGCACGCGCCCGTGGTCCGGCTCGTGTGCCTGCCCCGCCCCGGCGCCACGCCCCCGTTCCCGGAACCGGCCGAGGCGCGCTTCCGCGTCAACAGCGGCTCCGGGCCGGTGACCTTCGAGGAACGGCACCAGGTCGAGCCGGGCGCCGACGCCGGGTTCGACGTCGTGCTCGACCTGACCGGCACGACCGGCCCGTTCGCCTACCGCGTCGAGGTCGGCGTCGCCGAGGGCGGCGATTTCCGCATGGTCCCGGTCAACGGCGGCGACGACGTGTTCTTCGCGACCGAGGACGGCGGCGGCATGGGGTACCGGCCCGCGACGACCACGTGGACGATGAGCCCCACCCGCACCCGGACCGACTGCCCGGCGGTGACCGATCCGGGCCCGAACCAGGAGCCCGCGTGCACGAACTGAACGAGCAGGTCAAGGCACGGCTGCTGGCGCCGACCTTCTGGCACGTGGCCACGCTGAACCCGGACGGCTCGCCGCAGGTGACGCCCATGTGGGTCGACCTCGTCGGCGACCACGTCGTGTTCAACACCGCGCTCGGCCGCGTGAAGGAGGAGAACCTGCGCCGCGACCCGCGGCTGTCCCTGTCCTGCGTGAGCACCGAGAACCCGTACGACCGGATGGAGATCCGGGGTCGCGCGGTCCGGTTCGTCGTGGGCGACGAGGCCGAGCGCGGCATGGACCTGTTGGCGCGCAAGTACCTCGGGACCGAGCGGTTCGAGTGGCGGATCCCCGGCGAACGGCGGGTGATGGTGCTGGTCGAGCCCACCCGCGTGCGGCACACCGTCGGCGTCGAACCGTTCCGGCGCGGCATCCTGCCGGAGGGCTGAGTGGTGACACCCGGACGTGCCCGCCTTCGATAGCGCTAGCCTTTCGGGTGATCCGCACACCGTGCCGTGGGAGAGCTGGACACCCTTCGTGACCTACACAGCCGAGATCAGCCGCGCCAACCCGTCCTGCTTCGTGTTCCTGGTCGACCAGTCGGCGTCGATGAACGACCCGATCGGCGGCGGGAGGCAGCGCAAGGCCGACGTGGTCGCCGACGCGCTCAACCGGCTGCTCGCCGAGCTGAGCGTGAAGTGCGCCAAGGAGGAAGGCGTCCGCGACTACTTCCACGTCGCCGTCATCGGCTACGGGCACGCGGTCGGCTCCGCGTTCACCGGCCCGCTCGCGGGGCGCGACCTCGTGCCGCTCAGCCAGGTCGCGGAGAAGCCGGCGCGGGTGGAGAAGCGGACCAAGAAGGTGCCGGACGGCGCGGGTGGCCTGGTCGAGACGACGACCCGCTTCCCGGTCTGGGTCGACCCGGTCGCCCACGGCGCCACGCCGATGTGCCGCGCGCTGGCCTCGGCCGAGTCGCTGGTGTCGGACTGGGTGTCCCGGCACCCGGACGGCTTCCCGCCGATCGTGCTCAACCTGACCGACGGCGAGTCCACCGACGGCGACCCGGCCGGCGCCGCGTGGGGCGTGCAGACGCACGTCACCGCGGACGGCGCGGCGCTGCTGTTCAACCTGCACGTCTCCGCCGCCGACGCGGTGCCGGTGACGTTCCCCGACACCGACGGCGCGCTGCCGGACGCCTACGCGCGCACCCTGTTCGGCATGTCCAGCCTGCTGCCGCCCCACATGCGCTTCTACGCGCTCCAGCAGGGCGTGCCGGCCGGCGACCTGGCGCGCGGGTTCGTCTACAACGCCGACATCACCTCGCTCGTGCAGTTCCTGGACATCGGGACCCGTGCGACGGACCTGCGCTGAGCAGCGGCATGGTCACCTCTTCCCTCCGCGTGCCCAAGCAGGGCAACACAGCGCGGGAATGCGAGGACGCCGCTCACGTCGAGGCGGCGCCGGACGGACCCGTGCTGGCGGCCGTGGCCGACGGCGCGTCGGAGAGCCTGCTCGCGGGCGAGTGGGCCGACCTGCTGACGCGGACCACCACCGACGCCGCGCGGGACGACGACTGCGCGCTGCGGGACGTGGACCGGTTCGCCGCGGCGCTGGTGCGCGCCGGGGAGGCGTGGGGCGAGTGGCTCGCGGACTACGTGGCCGCGCGCGAGGCCGACGACCGCCCGATCGCCTGGTACGAGCAGCCCAAGCTGGACCGCGGCCCGCACGCCGCGGTGCTCGCCGCGCGGTTCGACACCGAGCCGTCCGGGTCGACCCGGTGGGATGTCGCCGCGTTGGGTGACAGCTGCCTGTTCCACACCCGCGACGACCGGCTGCTGCGCGCGTTCCCGATGGAGTCGGCGGAGGCGTTCGACAACGCGCCGGGCCTGGTCAACGCGTTCCAGCGCGACCACGAGCTGCTGGCCCGGCACGTGCGGACGGCGTCGGGCACGGCGGAACGCGGCGACGGGTTCTTCCTCTGCACGGACGCGCTCGCGGCCTGGTTCCTGCGGGCGGCGGACCGAGGTGACCGACCGTGGCAGCTGCTGGCGAAGTTCACGCGATCCAGTGATCTCGACGGGCTCACGGCCTGGTTGGCGACCGCACGGGCGGAGGGGTTGATGCGCAATGACGACGTCACCGTCGTCCACGTCGACCTCGGGTGACGGGCCCGCCCGCGCGTGGCCGTCGGGCGCGACCTACGTCGAGG
Organism: Actinosynnema sp. NPDC002837; assembly: GCF_040295345.1. Taxonomy (NCBI): domain Bacteria; kingdom Bacillati; phylum Actinomycetota; class Actinomycetes; order Pseudonocardiales; family Pseudonocardiaceae; genus Actinosynnema; species Actinosynnema sp. NPDC002837. Next base: position 2,333 of record NZ_JBEOVG010000050.1, on the reverse strand, counting down.
CGTTGCAGGACACCGCGTTGTGCTTCCGCGGCACGGACCTCGCCGGGGCCGACGTGCGGGTCGACGCGTTGGGCCGCCCGCGCGCGATCTCCGGCAACTTCGCCGGCGTCTTCTCGGTCACGGCCACCGACGGCACCCGGTACGCGATCAAGTGCTTCACCCGCGAGGCGCCGGAGCAGGCGGCCCGCTACCGCGCCGTCGGCGAGCACCTGGCACGCCTGGACGACGACTGGACGGTCGGCTTCGACTACCTCGACCCGGGCATCCTCGTCGAGGGCGTCTGGCGCCCCGTGCTGCGGATGGAGTGGGTGGAGGCGGTCAACCTCCTGCGCTGGATCGACCGGCACGTCGAGGACTCCGCGGCCGTCTCGCGCGTCGCCGAGCGGTTCGCCGACCTGGTCGACCGGCTCGCCGCGGCGGGCGTCGGGCACGGCGACCTCCAGCACGGCAACCTCCTGATCACCGCCGACGGCTCGATCAAGCTGGTCGACTACGACGGCGTGTACGTGCCCGCGCTCGCCGGGCTGCCCGCCGCCGAGACCGGGCACCGCAACTACCAGTCGCCCGACCGCACCGCGGCCGAGTTCGGCCCGGAGGTCGACCGGTTCTCGTCCTGGGTGGTCTACCTGTCGCTGGTGGCCCTGGCGACCGACCCCTCGCTGTGGCGGCAACTGCGCGACGAGGACGCCGAGCACCTGCTGCTCGCCGAGTCCGACTTCGTCGACCCGGCGGGCTCGTTCCGGCTCGCCACGCTGACCGGTCACCCCGACGCGCGCTTGCGCGGGCTCGCCGAACGCTTCCAGGAGATCCTGCTCCACCACCGCGCCGCTCCCCCGCCGCTCGAACGGCTCGGCGACGTGGAGCCATCGGGCGGGAATTTCGCAGCCGTGGAGCCAGTCGGCCCCGGCCTGCCCTCGTGGCTGGCGGAACGCCTCGAACCGCACCTGCCCGCGCCGCCACCCGCGGTGCGGTTCGGCCGTCGCCCGGCCTCGCTGGCCGCACTGACGTGGGTGCTCGCGGTGCTGCTGCCGTTCGGCGGGGCGGCGGCGATCCTGGTGGACGAGGCGCTCGCGGTCGCGGACGTGTCCGCGGTGCTGGCGTGGGCGGCGGCCACCGCGGCGGGTTACCGGCGTCAGCCCGAGTCCACCCGCGCCCGTGCCGCGCGGGCCGAGCGCAACCGGCTCGCCGACGCCCGCCTGGCCGCCGCCGCCCACGCCACGCGGGTCGATCGGGAGGCCCGGCAGGTCGCCGAGGCGAGTGAGCGGGCCAAGGCGGAGCAGGACCGGCGGCGCCGGGACCTGCAGCAGTGGCACGACGAACGCCTCCGCGCGCACCAGCGGACCGTGAAGGAGCACCTGGACCGGATCGACCGCGACCGGCAGGGATCGGCGGCCCGGATGCACCTGGAGGAGCAGCGGTTGCTGGTCCGGCGGCAGAAGGCGCACCTGCGCGCGGAGCTGGCGAAGTTCCGCCTCGCGACCGCCGGCGTCGAGGGCGTCGGGCCCCAGCAGATCGCCAACCTCGAAGCGGTCGGCATCCGCACCGCGGCCGATTTCGTCGGCGTCCGCTACGAGGCGGACGGCCTCGACCGGGTGGCGATCTTCGTCCTGGTCGACGGTCGCGCCGTGAGCGCCGCGCGGGTCGGCGAGGTGTCCGCGGTGCTCATCGACCAGTGGCGGGAACGGCGGACCGCCGAGGTCGAGGCCGATCGACCCACCACGCTGACCCCGGTGGAGCAGCGGGCACTGCGGATCCGGTTCGCCGCGGAACGGGCCCGGCTCGACACCGAGCACCGGCAGGTGCTGGCCGAGGCCGAGACGAGGGTCGCCGAGCTGCGGGCCGAGCTGCGCGCCGGACAGGTCGCCCTCGCCGACGAGATGAGGACCGCCAACACGACGACCGCGCACACCCGCGTGGACCACGACCGGTCGGTGGCCGAAGCCGCCGTGCGCCTCGAACGTGCCGAGCGGGCCGCCGCCGAGGGCGTCACGCGCGCCGACGCGTTCCGGCCCATCACCTACCGCCGGTACCTCCGCTTCCTCCTCACCGGCCGGAACTGACGCCTCCGCCACCGCGTCACGGGTCGGCGACCCGTGACCGCCGCGCGCGTCCGGCGAGCGCCAAGTGAGACCGCGAACTGAACCGAGACGCCGAGATTCATTGACACGTTTCGGCGGTCTGCTCGAAACTTTAGGAAGACCGCACCGATCGTCGTTCGGTGTTCTCGTCTCCACACCTCGTCTCAAAGGAGAGCCCTGGTGATCATCAGTTCAGGCCGCTTGAGAGTCCGCGCGGCGGTGCTCATGTTGGCGATAGCGACGTTGGCGCTGGCC